>JAZRQI010000103.1:0-3281 GCA_045649705.1 Acutalibacteraceae bacterium | reverse complement strand
GGTGTACCTTCAGCGCTTGGCTATGGCACATGGGCAGATATTACAGTGTTCGGCATGGCATTCCTTGATTTCTTCGATTTTATAAGTAACAGTATTATTATGCCTGTAGTGGCACTTCTTACATGTATCTTTGTGGGTTATATTCTTAAACCTAAAGCACTTATTGAAGAAATGGAAATCGGCGGTAAGTTCAGTGCTAAAAAACTGTTCACAGTTGTTATCAAATATATAGCACCCATCTTTATCGTGCTTATCCTTATTTCATCAGTTCTTGATGCCCTGGGAATTATGAAAATCTAAACTTTTGAGGACGGATAACTGAATCCGTCCTCTTTTTGTGTTTTTGCACAAAAAGATAAGTTAGCATAGACTAACCGAAAAGTCAATGTGACGAAAATAAAAAATGGAGCTGATTTTTGTTGACTTTTTTTGGATTTTCCATTATTATATTAAAGAAGTTAGTGTAGACTAACCGATTGAGTGGAACGAATACTCATCGTTTTGGGAGATGTTGAAATGAAAACTTTAAAAGATGTAAAAATCGGCTCAACTGCAAAAGTTGTGAAACTGCACGGTGAAGGTGCAATCAAACGCCGTATTATGGATATGGGTATCACAAAGGGTGTGGAAATTTATGTCCGTAAAGCAGCACCTCTGGGAGATCCCATTGAAGTGATGGTAAGAGGCTATGAATTGTCGCTGAGAAAAGCCGATGCAGAAATGATTGAAATAGAGTAAGTCTGAAAGAGATATAAAGAAAGGAATTTGGTAATGGAATTGAAAATTGCCCTTGCAGGTAATCCGAACTGTGGTAAAACTACATTGTTCAATATTCTTACAGGTTCAAATCAGTATGTGGGAAACTGGCCCGGTGTTACTGTTGAACATAAGGAAGGTAAATTGAAAAAATACGAGGATGTTGTTATAACTGACCTGCCCGGTATTTATTCTCTTTCACCATATACACTTGAGGAAGTTGTAGCGAGAAATTATCTTGTAGGAGAAAGACCCGATGCAATTCTCAATATTGTTGACGGTACAAATCTTGAGAGAAACCTTTATCTGACAACCCAGCTTATGGAACTTGGTATCCCTGTTGTTATCGCAATAAACATGATGGATATTGTGAGAAAAAAGGGAGATAAAATTGATATTGAAAAATTAGGTCTGAAACTCGGTTGCAATATTGTGGAAATTTCTGCACTTAAGGGCGACGGAGTTTTTGAAGCTGCAGAGGCGGCAATTCTTGCGGCACAGAGCAAAAAAATGGAGCCTTCACATATTTTCTCAGGTGAAGTTGAACACGCTCTTGCTCATATTGAAGAGGCAACTGTACATAATCTTCCCGAAATGCAACAAAGATGGTATGCTATCAAGATTTTTGAACGCGACAGTAAAGTTATTGAACAGTTAGGAATCGACAAGGCGATTGTTGCACATATCGAAAAAGATATAGTTCACGTGGAAACTGAATTTGACGATGATGCGGAAAGCATCATTACAAACGAAAGATATCTTTACATAGACAGAATTCTCAAAGGTTGTTATGACAAAAAGAGTCTTGGCAGACTGTCAACTTCCGATAAAATAGACAAAGTTCTTACAAACAGAATTCTTGCATTGCCCATATTCGCAATTATTATGTTTTTGGTTTACACCCTGTCAATCGGCACGGTAGGAGACTGGACTGTAAGTTTTATGAATGATGGACTTTTCGGGTCTTTCGCAGATATGGTCAGAGCAGGTGAGCTTCCTCAGTTTATGGCAAGCTGGCTCAGTGTTCCTGAACTTCTTGACAAAGTTCTTCTTTCAGCAGATGGAACCCCCGTTATTGCTCCCTGGCTTTACAGTCTTATTCAGGAAGGTATTGTAGGCGGTGTAGGTGCAGTTCTCGGTTTCGTTCCTCAGATGATGGTTTTGTTCCTGCTTCTTTCACTTCTTGAAGATTGCGGATATATGTCACGAGTTGCCTTTATTATGGACAGAATTTTCAGAAAATTCGGTCTTTCCGGTAAGAGTTTTATCCCGATGCTTGTAGGTTCAGGTTGCAGTGTTCCCGGCATTATGGCTTCACGTACAATTGAACAGGACCGTGACAGAAAAATGACAATTATGACGACTGCGTTCATTCCATGCGGTGCAAAAATGCCGGTTGTCGGTATGATAGCAGGGGCTCTTTTTTCAGGAAATTCACTTGTTGCAACGTCAGCATATTTTGTAGGTGTGGCTGCCGTTATCATATCAGGTCTTATCCTTAAAAAGACCAAGCCTTTTGCAGGTGATGCAGCTCCCTTTGTTATGGAACTTCCGTCTTACCATCTTCCGGTGGCAACCAATGTTCTCAGAACAACCTGGGAAAGAGGATGGTCATTTGTCAAACGTGCAGGTACTGTTATCCTTGCTGCAAGTGTTATTATCTGGGTACTTAACAGTATTTCTTTTGAAGGTGGAATTCACTATATTACAGAGGGTGAAGATTCTATTCTCAATGTGCTCGGAAGTCTGATTGCCGTGCTTTTCAGACCTCTTGGTTTCGGTAAATGGCAGGCAGCGGTTGCTACAATTCTCGGTCTCGTGGCAAAAGAAGAAATTGTAGGTGTATTCGGTGCATTGTCTTCAATGGGTGAAAATGACTATGTGAGTATGGGAATTGAATTTTTCGGTGGCAGTAAGCTTGCAGGATATTCGTTTATGATTTTCAATCTTCTTTGTGCTCCCTGTTTTGCAGCAATGGGTGCAATCAAGAGAGAGATGAACAACGGCAAATGGACAGCAGCTGCTATCGGTTATATGACACTTTTTGCTTATGTGGTTTCACTTATTGTTTATCAGCTCGGTACGCTTTTTACAACAGGCATCTTTACTGTATGGACAGCAATAGCTTTTGTTCTTCTGGCAGGACTCGTTTATATGATTGTTAGAAAAAACAAATACGAAAGAAAACCTCTTAAAAAATAAGGAGAAAAATTATGACTTGGCAGACAATTGTGGTGGCAGCGATTGTTGCGGCAGTGTTTGCTGCAATCGTGGTCAAAGGTATAATAAATAAGAAAAACGGCAAAAATTCCTGTGCTTGTGGCTCTTGCGGCGGATGTGCAAACAAAGATTTTTGCCACAGTGGAAAATAAATAACTTAAACTTAAGGCAGCCATCGTTGATGACTGCCTTTTCTATTGATTTTATTCGTAAAATATGGTTTAATATACAAATGAAGGGAGAGATAAGGATGCTTAAAATTTTATCAGCAATTTTTGCACTTATTATTTCACTTATGCCTTTTG
>JAZRQI010000102.1:0-3050 GCA_045649705.1 Acutalibacteraceae bacterium | reverse complement strand
ATCAGACTTTTCGGGACTTTCAGGACGTGACCTTAAAAGGACTCAGAAGGATTATGCGGATAATGACGGTCAGTGGTTCGGAGATGCTTACGAATACTATTATTATGGTGTTATCGGTGAGTACGAAGAGGCAGATGATACCGAGATTTATCGTGCGTTTAACGTTTTGAGCGAGATTGAGTGGGACGGTTATGAAGTCAAAACTGCAACTTATAAAGATAAACAGATTGTAATTGAGCTTGAAGATGATGACTCTTACTATTGCTATAAGAAAATCACCGTAAATCTTACAAAAAACAACGGTATCAGAAGTATTAAAGAAGAAACCTATGAAGAATGGGAGGATTATTCCTCAATCAGGTTTATTCCCTTTAAAACTACATATGAAAGTGTTGATTCTTACACATTCGTTTATGAAACTGTTCCTGCAAAGAGTCTTACTCTTTCTGAAACAAGTATCACATTAGGATATAAAGAAACAGCAGAAATTGCATATACCATAGGTCCTGAAAACGCAAGTTTTAAGGGTGTTGAGGTGTATGACGTATATGATGAGAATGACAACTCAGTAGCCTTGGTATATGAGGAAGACGGAAAGATTATTATTGAAGCGACTGACGAAGGTACAGGAATTGTTGAAGTTTATACATATTCAGGTGACCTTGTTGCAACCTGTCAGGTAACAGTTGAATATACAGTATGGGAAAGAATCCGTTCGATTTTTGATATGATTATTTTTATGCTTTTCGGTATTGCATATTGATTTAAATAAACAAATAATTTAAAGGAGTGATATCTATGAAAAAATTGTCCAAAGTTTTATCCGTGTTTATGGCAGTGTTAGTTGTGCTTTCTTCATTCGGGGTGTGTGCTTCGGCAGTCAGTTCAAAGAGCACTCCGAAAGAGTTGTTCGCATATTACGAAAAAGCACTTGCAAAGAATTCTGCAAAGGATTTAATCAGAAGTACGGAAACGTACACAGTCTGGGATGAATATGACTGCTCCGGTCTTTCCGGTAAAGCACTCAAGGAAGCACAGGCTGAAATTGCAGAAAAAGACACCGAAAAACACGTTTCGGGCGGGACGGATTACTATTATCACGGTGATAAGTTCATTGAAGAAGACGGATGGGGTAAAAGCCAGTTCTGTGCCTACTTTGACATAGAAGAAGATATCGAATCTCATTTTTATGTTCTGAAAAGTGCAACTTACACTAAGAATGCTGACGGCAGTGAAAAAATAGTTTTCAAGTGTGAAAGAGACCCGGGTGAAACATCCTACAAATGTACCTATACGGTGAGAATTTCCAAAACAGGCTATGTTACTCACTATACTGAGGACAGAGCGGGAACTTACAATGTCTATTCCGAGAACGGACATATATATAAGCACATTCAGCACACTGTTGACAGCTGTACTTTCCTGTGCGAGAAGGTTCCCGTAACTTCAATTGAACTTTCAGAAAAGTCAATCAAACTGGATGTAATGGAAGAAAAGAACATTCAGGTCAGAATAAATCCTGCAGATGCAACATTCAAGGATTTTGAGGCACATCTGGTGGGAGATACAAGGTCTTTTGAACTGATAGAAACAGACGACGGTCTGAGGGTTATGGCAACAAACGGCGGAATTGCAACAATTGTTGTGACAGATATGGCTGAAAATGTTGTTGCAACCTGTACCGTTACCTGTGAAGTAGGCTTTTTCCAGAGAATAGCATTGTTCTTTAAACTTATGTATATTCTTTTATTAGGAAGTCTTGCATTCTGAGTATAAATTTTCAGGCGATGTAAAAATCGCCTGATTTTTTGTTGCATATATTATGAATTAGTGGTACAATAAAACAAAGGAGTGATTTATATGAAAAAAATCAGTAAATTTTTAGCAATTTTAATGGCAGTTGTAGTGTTTGCATCAGTTTTTGCAATTGCACCCTCTGCAATCAGCTCATCAAGCTCTGCAAAAGACATCCTTCGTTTCTATGAAAACGCAATCATTTACACATCATCAAAAGAGGATGTAATCAAAGCTGTAAACAAAACAACAATAAGCTCAGTTGCAGATTTTTCTTCACTTACAGCCGAGGATAAAAAGGCTACTATTGAAGAATATATGTGGGAAGATTACACAGATGAATTAACATTAGATATGTATTTCTACGGTGATGCCAATGAAGAATATTATATAAACGGCAGAAGTGAGTTCGTTGATTACTTCAGCATCAACAGAGATATCAAAAACTATGGTCTTACTTTCAAGAGTGCAAAGCTTTCTGAAGCAAAAAACGGTGACAAGAACCTTACATTTGTCTGCACAGAAGACCTTGGCGACGGTCAGGTAAACACACTTACATACACAGCTAAAATCGCAAAAGGCGGTTACATCAAATCTTACACACTCAAACAGGCTTCAAAATATGAGTATGAATCAGTATACGGCAAAACATTCACATCAACAGATACAATAATTGACTCATACAGCTTTGTTTACAAAAAGGTTGATGTAGAGAGTATTGAACTTTCAGAAACATTTGTTGAACTCGGTAAAGATGCAGAATATATCATCACACCTATTATTTTGCCTGAAAATGCAACTTATAAGGGCGTTTACGTAGAATCAAATGACTATGATGTTGCTGATGCTTATGCTGATGAAAACGGAAATGTTGTTATTACTGCATACGGCGGCGGCAGCACAACTATTGAGGTTTACACATACGACGGCGATTTCATTGCAGAATGTGAAGTTGTTGTTCACGTTTCATTTTTCCAGATGATTATCGATTTCTTTACAAACCTCTTCGAATCAATCTTCGGATTTTTAATGTTCTGATAATTTAAACGAAAAAAAGAGTTATCTCGTTTGAGATAACTCTTTTTTTATATCATTTTGTCTATCAGATAAATTATTGCTAAATGCAACGGATAGAAAATATAGAAGACATATTTCAGATTCAATTTACCTCTTTTGCCGTTGTAAAGAATCAATAACGGCACTGCAAGTAAAGAATAAATCTGAATTTCATTGAGAAAAGTCATTGCCGATAAAAC
>JAZRQI010000101.1:0-10567 GCA_045649705.1 Acutalibacteraceae bacterium | reverse complement strand
TCTTTAACTGCGTTTGCATTTGCACCGGGTGTATTGAAAACGCATACGCCGTCTTCAGCACATTTTTCAACAGGAATGTTGTTTGTACCCGCACCTGCTCTGGCAATTGCAATTGTGTTTTTATCAAGAACTGTTTCGTGCATTGATGCACTTCTTACCATAATAGCAACGGGATTTTCTACGTTGTCACCGCAGACATATTTTGCTGTGTCAAATTTATCTGTACCGCAAGCGGCAATTTTATTTAATGTGAGAATGTTGTTCATATCTTTCTCTCCGTTTATCTGTTTTTTTCTTCGAATTCTTTCATGAATTCTACAAGCTTTTCAACGCCTTCGATGGGCATTGAGTTGTAGATTGAAGCTCTCATACCGCCTACTGAACGGTGACCCTTAAGGTTTACAAAACCTGCAGCTGCAGCTTCTGACACGAACTTAGCGTTGAGTTCTTCGTTGGGAGTTACGAATGTTACGTTCATCATTGAACGGTCTTCTTTTCTTACTGTGTTGATATAGAAATCGGTTGAATCAATGTAATCGTAAAGAATATTAGCCTTTTTAAGGTTTCTTTCTTTCATTGCTTCCATACCGCCTGTAGTCTTAATCCATTCGAGCATAAGTTTGCACATATAGATGCACCAGCAGGGAGGTGTGTTGTACATTGAATCTGCATCAGCAACCTGCTGATAATCGGTGATTGAGGGACATTCCTGACGGGCGTTACCGATAAGGTCTTTGCGGATGATTACGATTGTAAGACCTGCGGGAGCAACGTTTTTCTGAGCACCGCCGTAAATCATACCGAACTTGCTGATGTCAAGGGGTTCTGAAAGGAAGCAGGATGAAACGTCTGCTACCAGGGGAACATCACCTGTATCGGGGATGTAGGGATATTTTGTACCGTAGATTGTATTATTAAAGCAGATGTGGACGTAATCTGCATCTTCACTTACATCTTCTTTTGTGATTTTGGGGATGTATGAGAAGTTTTCATCTTTTGAAGAAGCGATTGCTTTTACTTCACCGTATTTTGCTGCTTCTTTATAGCTCTTTGTTGAGAACTGGCCTGTAAGGACGTAGTCAGCTTTCTTGTTCTTATTCATAAGGTTGAGGGGGATTGCTGCAAACTGGAGTGATGCACCGCCCTGAAGAAAAAGAACCTTGTAGTTGTCGGGGATGTTGTACACTTCTCTGAAAAGTGCCTCTGTATCCTTTGCGATTTTGTCAAACACCTTTGAACGGTGTGACATTTCCATTACAGACTGTCCGCTGCCCTCGTAATCAAGCATTTCAGCCGCTGCACGGTTAAGAATTGATTCGGGGAGCATTGAAGGTCCTGCTGAAAAATTGTAAACTCTTGCCATAATTGTTTCCTCCTGAAATATACACCAAAATTAAATATTTCTGTCATTAAATTATCTCTAATGTTACTCCACTTTTAGTCCACTGTCAATGGTAAAAAACAGAAAAAAGACAAAAAATCAAGAAATTATCATAAAATAATCAACTATTAGTTGATAATATAAAAATCAAAATAACTTTTGCCTACTCAATATGACAAAAGTTTAACAAAAATTTTCCAATGTTTATCAATATTGCTACTTGAAAAAATTTCCTTTATATAATACAATAGTATGCGGTAAGTAGGGATAATGTGTATTTATTGCATAAAAACCCTATACTATATAATGTAATAAACAATTTCTGAAAGGATGTTAAGCAGATGAACGTATTAAACAAGAAATCAGTTGAAGACATTGAAGTAAAAGGCAAGAAAGTTCTTGTTCGTTGTGACTTCAACGTAAAGATGGAAAACGGAGTTATCACAAGCGATAAGAGAATCGTTGCTTCACTCCCCACTATCAAATATCTCCTCGATAACGGCGCAAAACTTATCCTTTGCTCACACCTCGGTCGTCCCAAGGGTGAATTCAAACCTGAATTCTCACTTGCTCCCGTAGCAGCAAGACTCGGCGAACTTCTCGGTCTTGAAGTTAAAATGGCAAAAGACGTTATCGGTGAAAGTGCACAGTCACTTGCAGCTGACCTTAAAGAAGGCGAAGTTCTTCTTCTTGAAAACGTACGTTTCCACGCTGAAGAAACAAAGAACGATCCCGAATTCTCAAAAGCACTTGCTTCACTTGCAGAAGTTTATGTAAACGATGCTTTCGGTTCAGCACACAGAGCACACTCATCAACAACAGGTGTTGCTGATTATCTTCCCGCAGTAGGCGGCTACCTCATCCGTAAAGAACTTGAATACATCGGCGGTGCTCTTGAAAATCCCCAGAGACCTCTTGTTGCTATCCTCGGCGGTGCTAAGGTTTCAGACAAAATCGGTGTTATCACAAACCTTATGGAAAAAGTTGATACACTTATCGTAGGCGGCGGTATGGCTTACACATTCTTTGCAGCAAAAGGCTACTCAGTAGGTACTTCAATCTGTGAAGAAGACAAAATCGAAATGGCTAAGGAAATGATGGCTGCTGCAGAAGCAAAAGGCGTTAAATTCCTTATCCCCGTAGATAACAGACTCGGTAGAGAATATAAAGAAGATACAGAAGTTATGACAGTTGATTCAGATTCTATCCCCGACGATTGGATGGGTCTCGACATCGGTCCCAAGACAGAAGCTCTCTTCGCAGACGCTATCAAAGGCGCAGGCACAGTTATCTGGAACGGACCTATGGGTGTTTCAGAATGGAAAAACTTTGCTTCAGGTACAATCGCAGTTGCAACAGCTATCGCTGAAAGCGGTTCAATCTCAATCGTAGGCGGCGGCGACTCAGCAGCAGCAGTTCAGAAGCTTGGTTTTGCTGACAAGATGAGCCACATCTCAACAGGTGGCGGCGCATCACTTGAATACCTTGAAGGTAAAGAACTTCCCGGTATCGTTGCTCTTAACGAAAAATAATTTCAGCGAAAAATCCCCTCAGTCCTTTTCTGACGAAAATGACAGCTCCCCTTGCATTTTCAAGGGGAGCATCTATAAATAAGCACACAGACAAATTATAATTTATCTTTATATAACAGCATCGCAGGTTTTTGCTTGCGGTGCAGAAATTTTGAAAGGATGTAATTGTTATGAATAAAAACCTTCGTAAAGCAGTTATCGCAGGTAACTGGAAAATGAACAAAACTCCTGCTGAAGCAACAGCTCTTATTAACGAAATGAAACCCCTCGTAGCAGATGCAGACTGCGAAGTTGTTCTCTGCGTTCCCTTTGTTGACCTTTCAGCAGCACTCAACGCAGCAGAAGGCTCAAACATCAAAATCGGTGCTGAAAACTGCCACTGGGCAGAAAGCGGTGCTTACACAGGTGAAGTTTCAACAGGTATGCTCAAAGAAATGGGCGTAGAATATGTTGTTATCGGTCACAGTGAAAGAAGAACTTACTTCGGTGAAACAGACCAGACAGTAAACCTTCGTACACTCGCAGCTCTCAAAGCAGGTCTCAAACCCATCGTTTGCGTTGGTGAAACACTTGAACAGAGAGAACTCGGTTACACAGAAACTCTCCTTAAATTCCAGACAAAAATGGCTCTTACAAACGTATCAGCTGATGACCTCAAAAATGTTATCATCGCTTACGAACCCGTATGGGCTATCGGCACAGGTGTTACAGCAACTGCTGACCAGGCTGATGAAGGTAACGGCTTTGTACGTGCTGCTATTGAAGAGGCATACGGCAAAGATGCAGCAGAATCAGTTACAATTCAGTACGGTGGTTCAATGAACGCTGCAAATGCTGACGAACTTGTTGCTAAATACCACGTTGACGGCGGTCTTATCGGCGGTGCTTCACTCAAAGCTCCCGATTTTGCTGCAATCGTAAAAGCTGCAAGTAAATAAGAGAGGTTTATGAGAATGAAAAAACCTTACGTTTTATGTATTATGGACGGTTACGGTTCAAATCCCGGTGCAAAGGGAAATGCAATCGAAACTGCAAAAACACCTTGTCTTGATAAACTTTTTGCTGAAAACCCCCACACTCTTATCGGTGCATCAGGTCTTGACGTAGGTCTTCCTGACGGTCAGATGGGTAACAGTGAAGTTGGTCACACAAATATCGGTGCAGGCCGTGTTGTTTATCAGATGCTTGTTAAAATTTCAAAAACAATCAAAGACGGTAAACTTATTGAGAATAAAGAACTCAGCAGTGCAATGGATGCTTGTCTTGAAAAAGGCTCAGCTCTTCACCTTGTAGGTCTCCTTTCAGACGGTGGTGTGCACAGCCATATCGAACACCTTTTCGGTATCGTTGAAATGGCAAAAGCTAAAGGTCTTGATAAAGTTTACGTTCACGCTATCACAGACGGCCGTGACGTTTCTGTTGAATCAGGTGCAGGCTTTATGCAGGATTGCCTTGATAAATTCCAGGAAATCGGTCTCGGTAAAATTGCAACTATTTCAGGCAGATACTATGCTATGGACCGTGACTTTGCATGGGACAGACAGGAAAAGGCTTATGCTGCAATGGTTTACGGTGAAGGCAACCAGTGTGACTGCCCCGTAAAAGCTATGAAAGAATCTTATGCAAACGGTGTTACAGACGAATTCGTTCTTCCCGTTGTTATTGATAAAGAAGGTCTTATCAAAGAAGATGACTCAGTTATCTGCTTTAACTTCCGTCCTGACAGAGCAAGACAGCTGACAAGAATGTTCGTTGACCCTGACTTCAACGGCTTTGAAAGAAGAAACGGATTCTTCCCCATTAAATATGTATGCATGACTCAGTACGATGCAACAATGCCTAATGTTACTGTTGCATTTGCTAACGAAGACCTTACAATGACAATGGGTGAATATATTTCATCTCTCGGTATGACTCAGCTTCGTATTGCAGAAACTCAGAAATATGCTCACGTTACATTCTTCTTCAACGGCGGTGTAGAAGCACAGTTTGAGGGTGAAGACAGAATTCTTATCAACTCTCCTGACGTAGCAACATTCGACCTTAAGCCTGAAATGAGCGCTTACGAAGTTGCTGATGCAGTTGTTGAACAGGTGCTTTCAGGCAAGTATGATGTTATCATCATTAACTTCGCAAACTGCGATATGGTAGGACACACAGGTATCTTTGAAGCAGCAGTTGCAGCTGTTGAAGCAGTAGATGAATGTGTTGGTAAGCTTGCAGATGCAGTGGCAAAAATGGGTGGTAAAATGATTATTACTGCTGACCACGGCAATGCTGACAAAATGCTTGACAAAACAGGCGAGGCATTCACACCTCACTCAACAAACCCTGTTCCCGTTATCACAGTTGGCAGTGAGTTTGCACTTAAAGAAGGCGGTAAGCTTTGCGACCTTTGCCCCACACTTCTTGACATTATGGGTCTTGAACAGCCCAAAGAAATGACAGGCGAAAGTCTTCTTGTAAAATAATTCAGTTTCGGGTAATCTGTTTTTCAGATTACCCGAATTTAATAAAAGGAGGTGTTCTCTGTGGGGAAATATGATGGATATATGATTTGTACAGACCTTGACGGAACTTTTACCGAACCGTCAAAAGACGGCAGGGACAGTATATGTATCAGTAAAGAAAACCTGGATGCCGTAGAATATTTCAAGGCAAACGGGGGACTTTTCACTTTTTCTACAGGCAGACGCCCCGGTTACATAAGAGAAAACATTTTTCCTTTTGTAACACCCAATGCACCTATGATAACCGTCAACGGTGCATCAATTTATGATCAGGAAAACGACAGAATCCTGAAATCTGTTTTTTTGCCGAGAGAAGTTCTGAACACTCCCTTAGAGGCTTTTGAAAAATTTTCAGGCAGTCTTGAAGAAGTTTTCATCATCGCAGAAACTGAGGAATTTAATCTTCAGTTCTCAGAAGACAATTTCTGCGAAAAGTTCAGGAGTATAATCGCTCTGCACGAGGATTGGTATAAATTCGTTTTTCGCGGAATCAATGAAGAAGAAACAATCAGGTTTCAGAAGTTCCTTACAGAAAAATATTCACACATCTGTTCTCTTCCCAGAAGCTGGCAGACAGGTCAGGAGATTCTTGCTCTGAATGCCACAAAAGGTAAAAGAGTTCTTGAACTTAAAAAGATGTACCCAAATGTGCACACTCTCATATGCGTAGGGGACTATGAAAACGATATTTCTATGATTGAAGTTGCAGACAAAGGCTATGCTGTGTCAAACGCCATTGAGTCAGTTCTGAAAGCGGCAGATTATGTGACTGTGGCAAATACGGAGTCAGCAATTGCAAAAATTATTTCAGAAATATAAAAAGGTTGGATTTCCTCTTGCATTTCGGGGAAATTTATAGTATAATAACTTTTACTGAAACGGCTTTGTTTTGGTCATGTGGCGTGTGGGTCCTGTGCGACGGGGCGCCGTGAACCATGTCAGGCGGGGAATCGAGCAGCATTAAGCGGTTAGCGCTGTGCGCCACAGTCCGCCTGCATGCCATATGACCAAGGCAAAGCTTATTTTTTATATCAGAAAGGGTGAGAAAGATGTATCAGGTACTTTACAGAAAATACAGACCTCAGGTTTTCAGCGATATTGCAGGTCAGGAGCACGTAACATCTACTCTTTCAAATGAGCTTAAAGAGGGCAAGATTTCACACGCGTATCTTTTTAACGGTTCACGAGGTACAGGTAAAACAACCTGTGCGCGTATTCTTGCAAAGGCGGTAAACTGTCTTAATCCTCAGGATGGAAATCCCTGTAACGAGTGCGAAATGTGTCGCGGAATCGATAACGGTTCAATTCTTGATGTTATTGAAATCGACGCCGCAAGTAACAGAGGCGTTGACAACATCCGTGATCTGACAGATGAGGCAAACTTTACACCTGCAAATGCAAAATACAGAGTTTATATCATCGACGAAGTTCATATGCTTACAATTGAGGCATTCAATGCACTTCTCAAAACTCTTGAAGAACCGCCCGAACACGTGAAGTTTATTCTTGCTACAACAGAGGTGCACAAACTGCCTCCTACGATTCTGTCACGCTGTCAGCGTTTTGATTTCAGAAGAATTCCCGTTGAGGATATCGTAAAAAGGCTGAAATTTGTGTGTCAGTCAGAGGGACTCAGCATTGACGATTCTGCTGCAAATCTTGTAGCATCAATTGCAGACGGTGCGCTGAGAGATGCACTGTCACTCCTTGACCAGTGTGCATCAAGAAGCAAGGATATCACTGCAGAAGTAGTGGAAAGTGCAGCAGGTATGGCGGGTAAGAGTTACCTTTATGACCTTGCTGATGCACTGAATGATAAAGATACAGCCAAGGTTTTTCAGATGATTGATGACTTGCATAATGCTTCCTGCGATATGGAAAGGTTGTGTAGTGAACTTATCAGTCATTTCAGAAATCTGATGGTTGTCAAAACTGTGAAAAAGGCAGAGGGCCTTATCGTCTGCACTGCTGAAGAACTGAGGAAAATCGGTGAACAGTCACAGAAGTTCACGCTTGAAAATATACTGTATTGCCTTTCTCAGCTTGAAACAACTCTTGCAAATATCAAGAGGGGACTTTCAGGAAGAATCGAAACAGAGATGGCAATGGTGAGAATCTGCTCACCAAAACTTGATGAAACAAACAAAGGACTTTTGTCCCGTGTGGCAGAACTTGAAATGAAACTGTCATCAATAGCACAGGGTGAAAGAGTTGTTGTAAAACAGGAAACAAAACCGGCAGAAACACCTGTAAAAGAGGAAAAGAAACCTGCACTTCCCGTAGAGGACAGTTTCACTCCTCCACCTGAGGAAGATGATTTCGCACCTCCTGCACCTGTTGAGAAGCCGAAACCGGCTCCTGTTCAGGCACCGTCAGATAACACAGAAGGTGACAAACCTTTTGCATTGTGGGCGGAAACTATGGCAATCCTCGGTGAAACCAATAAACCTTTAAAAGGTTTACTTGCAGGTTCAAGTGCAGTTGTAAGAGGGGATTTTGTTCTGATAAAGAGTTTTAATCCTACTCTTGACCAGTTTATAAGAATTGATACTCATCGCAGATCTCTTAGTGAAGCAATTTACAAAGCAGCAGGCAGAAAATACAGATTGGGTATTTTCAAAGGTGAGGTAAAACAGGAAACAACGGGCGGTAAAAAAGACCCCCTTGATGATTTTATGAAAAAAGCGGGTGCAAGTGACATACCGTTTGACATCAATTAAAAGGAGAGTTTAAAAATGAAAGCAAGAATTCCTAACCAGGGCATGAACCAGAATGCAATGCTCAAAAAAATTCAGGATATGCAGGCAGATATGGAACGTAAACAGGCTGAAATCGAAGCAACAGAGTTTACTGCATCTGCAGGCGGCGGAGCAGTTGAGGCAGTGGTTCTCGGCACTCACGAAGTAAAGAGAGTTAAAATCGATCCCGAAGTAATCGATCCCGATGATGCAGAAATGCTTGAAGATATGGTTGTTGCGGCTGTTAACGAAGCAATCAAAAAATCAGTTGACGCTATGGAAAGTGCTATGGAATCTGCAAAAGCAGGTCTCGGCGGTCTTGGCGGCTTAGGCGGTCTGTTTTAATGGGTTATAAAGTTGCACCTCTTGCCCGTCTTATTGAGCAGTTTGAACGCATGCCGGGCATCGGTAAAAAGAGTGCACAGAGAATAGCGTTCCACGTGCTTGGTATGTCTGAAAACGAGGCCAAAAACTTCGCTCAGTGTATTATTGATGCACACGAGAAAATTCACAGGTGTTCACTTTGTGGTGACCTGACGGATTCAGAGCTCTGTCCAGTCTGTGCTAATGTAACAAGAGATAAAAGTATTGTATGCGTTGTGGAAAATCCTGCGGATGTACTTGCTTTTGAAAGAGCGAGGGAATATAAAGGTACTTACCACGTGTTGCACGGTGTAATTTCACCCATAAACGGAATCGGTCCTGAAGAGCTTAATGTGAAAAGTCTTATTTCACGTGTGGCATCGGGAGAAGTAAAGGAAGTTATTATGGCAACTGACCCCACAGTTGAGGGTGAAGCTACTGCTATGTATCTTTCAAAGCTTATAAAACCTCTCGGTGTTACTGTGTCCCGTCTTGCTTACGGTGTACCTGTGGGCGGTGACCTGGAATATGCTGATGAAATTACTTTGCAGAGAGCAATTGAGGGCAGACAGATTCTGTAATTTTTTGAATAAATTACCATTGATTTATTCACACTTAATATATACAATGAAAGGGCGTGATACGCTTGAAAAGTGAACAGAAAGCAGTAGCAACAAACAAAAAGGCGTATCACGACTATTTTGTTGAAGAAACGGTTGAAGCGGGACTTGAACTTTTCGGAACAGAAGTGAAATCTGTCCGTCAGGGTAAAGTGAATCTGAAAGACTCCTGGTGCAGTTTCAAGGACGGAGAACTTTTCATCCATGGGATGCACATCAGTCCTTATGACCACGGCAATATTTTCAACCGTGACCCCTTAAGACCTAAAAAACTTCTTCTCCACAAGAAAGAAATCAACCGTTATTTCGGTTTGACAAAACAGCAGGGTCTTACTCTTATTCCTCTGTCAATTTATTTTGTAAAAGGCAGAGCAAAGGCAGAAATCGGTCTTTGCAAAGGTAAAAAACTGTACGATAAACGTGCAGTTGCAGCAAAGAAAGATGCAGCACGTGACGTAGAACGTGCATTGAGAGACAAAAACAGGGAATAATATATTTAACCGTTTTATACCTATTCACTATTACTTCTTACCTCTTACTTTGAGCGTAAGCGAAAATACGGGGATGAAAGGATTTCGACGGGGATTTTGAATCATGATAAGCGAGTAGTGGTGCGGTGCCACTTTAAAAATCGCAACGTTTAAAAATAAACGACAAAAACACAGTTTTACAGGCTGCTTAATTAAGCGCCCGTCCTGAATAAGAGTACCACGGCTTATTTAAGGGCGTCGATTAGTGGTGAACGTGAACAGGTGAGCGCCTTGTAACCTGTCATGCATCAAAGGCTACCTAATAAGTTAGTCTGCCGACTGACGGACTTTGCGGGGAATCTTAAAAAATCGGCTACACTCGTAGAAAGTTGTGAGAATGAGTTTTCGGACGCGGGTTCGACTCCCGCCATCTCCACCACCTAAGTACAACTTAGGTAATACAGCCGAAACCCCTTGAAATATAGGGGGTTCGGTCTTTTTTATGTGTAAAGACAACGGAAGCGTCCTTGAATGGTGTTTCGCAGAGATAAGAAAATAAGAATAAAGGCAAAATACTACCCCACTTGAAAATGACATTCAGGTGGGGTGATTTTTTGTCCAAGTTTTTTGACTACACTAAAAATATTGTTGTACCTTTTATTATCTGCAATCGCATAAAATCAAAAGCTTCTTACTTTCAAGGGCTTGAAAAATATCGGTTTTTTCTCACCGGCTTTAACCATTTCTCTTGCAAGTAACCCTCTCATTTTTCGCAGAGCATCAAGGTGTTTTTTATTATTTACAAGGTTATGTCTTTCGTCAGGATCGTTTTTCAGGTCATATAAAAAATCATCATAATAAACCAGTGCGCTGTGTTTAGTATTTCCCGATCCGAGTGCTCTGGCAGAATACTTCCAATCCTTTGTGCGTACTGCCCTGCCGACCTGTGATTC
>JAZRQI010000100.1:0-2852 GCA_045649705.1 Acutalibacteraceae bacterium | reverse complement strand
GGTCTTGTTCTTGCAGCTACAATATTCGCTTCTCCTATTTTTGAAAGAGAAAGTCTCACCGGCACTGCAACACTTTTAAGGTGCATACCGATAAGTGTAAGACCGATATCAAGTCCCGCATCTGCCTTTACGTTTTCAAGTGCAACGGGGCTGTCAAAATTCTTATATGCAGTTGTTGCAAATGAACCTCCCGCTTTGGGCTGAGGTACTACAGATACGATTTCATAACCGTATTTTTTTGCTGCTTCTTTTTCAATAATAATCGCACGGTTTAAATGCTCACAGCACTGACAAGCAAGGTAAATCCCCTTTTCTTTCAGAACAGGATAAATCCCATCAAAAGCTGCCTCTGCCATATTGAGTGATGAATCGTGACCGATGACTCCTCCTGCGATTTCGCTGGAAGAACATCCTACAACGAAGATGTCACCTTTTTCAAGTCCTGCAACTGCGATAAGTTCCTCAGTTGCCTGTCTTGCCTGGTTTTTTATTGTTTCATACATATTTATCACTTCCTACAGATAATATTTTACATCATCACTGTAAAAAATACAATATGAACATTGCAAAATTATTTTTATAGGTATATAATATATAGGTAAATTTTTAACAAAAGGAGTCATTAAAACAATGAGTAGTTCTTGTTCAGGAAATTGTTCATCCTGTTCTTCAAATTGTGAAAAGAAAGATTTGCACATTCCTGCAAATCCTATGAGCAACGTAAAAAAAGTTATCGGTATTGTCAGCGGTAAAGGTGGCGTAGGTAAAAGCCTTGTTACGTCACTCTGTGCAGTAGCTGCAAAAACAAAAGGCTACAACACAGCAGTTCTTGACGCTGACGTTACAGGCCCCTCAATCCCCAAAGCATTCGGCATCAAAGGTATGGCTGAAGCAAATGATTCAGGTCTTTTCCCCAGAGAAAGCAATCTCGGTATTAAAGTAATGAGCGTTAACCTTCTTCTTGATGACGAAGAAAAACCCGTTATCTGGAGAGGTCCCGTTATTTCAGGTATGGTTCAGCAGTTCTGGCAGGAAGTTATCTGGGGTGACGTTGACTATATGTTCGTGGATATGCCTCCCGGAACAGGTGACGTTTCACTTACAGTTTTCCAGTCACTTCCCGTTGACGGCATCATCATCGTAACAACTCCCCAGGACCTTGTTACAATGATTGTCAAGAAAGCTTACAACATGGCAAAGATGATGAACATTCCCATTATCGGCGTTGTTGAAAATATGAGTTACCTTGAATGTCCCGATTGCAAAAAGAAAATCAACATCTTCGGCGAAAGCAAGGCTGACGAAATTGCAAAGCAGTTGGGCGTTCCCGTTCTTGCAAAGCTCCCCATCAACCCTGCAACTGCATCACTTGTTGATAAAGGCGCTGTTGAACTTGCTGACACTGACGGATTCAAAGATGTAATTGAATCAATTGAGAAAATATGAAAAAAGACGATTTGAACGAAAATAAAAATCAGGAAGAAGAAAAAATCCCGCTGAACAAAAAGACAATGAAGTTTATCCTGACAATTGTCACATTTACTCTTGTGCTCAGTTGGATACTCAACCATACCTCTTCTTTCACAGGAATAATAGGAAACATACTTTCTTTGTTATCTCCGTTTTTAATCGGTGCTTGTCTTGCTTTCATCATCAACACAATATTAAAGCCTCTTGAAAAACTCTGGGAAAGAGTACCTCTGAAAAAAAGGACAAAACTCTTTTCAAAAGCAAAACGTCCTGTGTGTCTGACATTCAGCACACTTATAGTTTTCGGCGTTGTTTTTCTTGTGTTGTTTATGATTATCCCTCAGCTTGTGGAAACAGTTGCAACATTTGCGAATACACTTCCACAATACATCAAAAACCTCGAGGGACTCCTTGACAAGCTGATGAAAACTCTTGAAAATTACAACATTGTAATTCCCAGTTTTGATCTGAATTGGAACAAAGTCGGCGATCTTCTCAACAACTTCCTTAACAATTATGCCGATTCATTCATCAACAAGACAGTTGACATTACAACTTCAATTGTGACTGTTATTGTGAATTTTGTTATTGCTGTTTTCTTCTCACTATATGTACTGTCACAGAAAGAAAAAATCGGCAGACATCTGAGAAGACTTCTCTACGCAATACGTCCTAAGAAAAAGGCAGAAAAAATCATTGCCTTTGCTAATCTCACATCTGATACTTTCACAAAGTTTGTAACAGGACAGTTGCTTGAAGCGGTAATTATCGGTGTGCTTTGTTTTATAGGTATGTTGATTCTGAAACTTCCCTATGCTGCAATTATTTCGGTGCTTGTAGGATTTACTGCACTCATCCCTGTTTTCGGAGCACTTTTCGGAACGGCAATCGGTGCACTCCTTATTCTGCTTGTTGACCCGACAAAGGCTCTGTGGTTTGTGATTTTCATCATTGTTCTTCAGCAGATTGAAGGGAACCTGATTTACCCGAAAGTTGTAGGCAAAACCGTAGGCCTTCCCGGAATACTTGTTCTTGTGGCAGTAACAATAGGCGGCGGTGCTGCAGGAATTGTAGGTATGCTTTTCAGTGTACCTGTATGTACTGTTCTTTACTGTATTTACAAAGAATTTGTAGCAAAGAAAATCAAAGGAAAAGATGTTCCTGAAGAATTGAAAAATTAGATATTTATAAAAAGCAAAAGCATTGTGTTCTTAAAAACACAATGCTTTTTTACTGTTATTTTATCAGGGAACCCCCGGCGAGGGTTCCCTACGAAAAACAGTCACACCGGACTGTTTTTCTACCCTCCTGCGCTTTTGCGTCACATAAAGATTTCGCACTCTGCGGAGTGCGACAAGGGCGTTGTCCCTTGACCCCACGAA
>JAZRQI010000099.1:0-9277 GCA_045649705.1 Acutalibacteraceae bacterium | reverse complement strand
AAAGTTTATCAGAAAATCGATGCTATCGTTGTTGCAAACAGAGGCGGACATTTCTAAAAGAGCAATAAAAACCTAAAAAATCAATTGACAACTATGTGGCAAAATGATATATTTGTCACATAGTTTTTTATTTTGGAGGATGCGAAATATGAAAAAGAATTTTTTAAAAGCAATTTCCATTTTACTCGTTCTTGTTCTTGTTTTCTCTGTTGCAACGGTAGGTGTTGCCGCAGAAGAAAAAACTGCCGAAAAAGCACTTTCAGAACTTGATAAAAATATCCCCATTATTGAAATCCCCGGTTTCGGTGACCAACCGATTTACAGCGGTCTTTCAACTGAAACGGAAGAAGATGACATGGATGTCTGGTCCTTCCCTGTTGATAAGCTTGTAGGTCTTATTCTGAAACATACCCCTGACCTTATTTACTCAATGATGTTTGGAAAATTTGAAAGAATAGATGTGATTTTAACAGATGTTCTCGGCGTTATTTTCGGTACAATTGCCTGTGGTAACGACGGTGTTCCCTCACCTGACACAGGATTCAAATACAGAGAAACAGTTGTAAAGAAAGACGAATACGGCAAAAATAACAGTTACTATTTTGCCTACGACTGGCGACTTGATATGCACACAATTTCAACACAGCTTGACGAATTTGTCAACGAGGTTCTCGAAGTTACAGGCGCCGAAGAGGTCGGTCTTGTTTCTTTCAGTATGGGTGGCGCGGTAATGCTGACATACCTTTATGAGCATTACTACATTGCATCAGCAGAGGACAGAGCGAAAATTCATTCTGCTATTTTCCTTTCAGGTGCTATGAACGGTGTTGAGTGTTGCGGTGACCCATTCTCAGGCAACATCGTTTTTGACAGCAAATCGCTCATAAGCCTCCTTTGTGATACTGTATCAGCAAACGAGGGTACTGCCTGGCTGAGCGATATGTTTGTTGTTATATATGCCCTGAAAATACTTGAGCCTCTCATTTCTTTCACAAATGAAACTCTTGTTCCTAACCTCGGTATAATGGGTGACAGTGCAGTCACTTCAACTATCGGCACAGTTCCTGCTTTCTATGGGCTTATGTCCTCCGAGAGATATTATCAGACTGAAAAATTCCTTTTTGATTCACCTGAAAACAAAGAGAAATTCTCAGTTCTGCTTGAAAAAAGCAGATATTATCACGACAACGTTCAGGCAAACAAAGATGAAATTATTGCCTCATTCATTGCAGACGGCAAAAACTTTGCAGTCATCTCCGAATACGGTCACGCAATGCTTCCCGTAACATCTGACAACTCAAGAATGTCAGACGGTATGATAGGTACATATAACACAAGCTTCGGTGCTACCTGTGCAGCAATCGACGGAACTCTCGGCAAAGACTATGTTCAGGCAGTTAATTGCAAATGCGGTAAAAACCACATTTCCCCCGACAACCAGATTGACGCTTCAACGGCTAAATATGCTGACGTTACCTGGTTTGCGAAGAACCTGAAGCACGTTGATGACGATAAATATTTCGCAGATATAATCGACCTGATAACATACAGTGACGAACAGGTTACAGTTCACACTTATTCTGACTTGCCTCAGTTCCTTATCAACCTTGACGACACCTGCCTTGTTCCAATGACCACCGAAAACGTCGGTGAAGTCCTTACATTTTACGAAAAATCAACATTAGGAAAAATCTTTAAAAATCTTTTTGCATAAAAATAACGGTGCAGTTTAACTGCACCGTTTTTATTATATGTTCATTATTTTGCTGACTCAATAAGGCTTTCTGTTTCATTAAGAATTGTAGCACCTGTATTAGGTCCTGTTGAGTTTGTTTCCTCATAATGTCCTCTGCCCATATCATCGTTTGCTTTTTCTATGTAGGGCATTGCATCATTGAGAAGGAAGTCGTTTTCTGCAAGGATGTAACCAAGTTCGTCATTGCAAAGACCGATAACAAACTTATGCTTACAGTCTGTCATATCCTTGAGAACCTTCTTGTAATTTGCTTTTCTGTGATGTGCTGAATTTTCTTCTGTAAGGAATTCTCCGTTATAAAGTTCGGGGAAAAGTTCACCGGGAATAAGGAACATTGCTACATCCTTGTCACCGAGTTCAGCATAACCCACTTCCGAATAAATACAAGCCTTGTTTCTCTTTTCTGTTCTGCCGATATCGTTGTTAAGAACTTTAAGATATCTTGCAAGGATAAGAACTGTATTATCAGCAACAATTCTGACACCTTTTGATTTTATGTTGAGAATGGGTTTGATTTCTGTTTCATTATCAATTGACAGCGCTATTTCACCAAGCTGTTTGCCGAAGCCTTTCATATATTCTTCGCAGTTGATTTCGTTTCTGTAAACCTTTTTGATTTCCTTTGCAGAAATCATACCGCCGATAGCACCGTTGAAGAATACTGCGTTTGATTTCGGAACATTTTCTTCAATTTCCTTGATAAGGTATGCGGGGAAATCTGCGCTGACAATCTTTGTAGTACCAAGAAGCTCTGCATGGGATGCAAAGTTCACAACATAGATATCTCCTGATTTATCGTCAGGTGCAAAACGGAATCGTGTCAGGTTCTTGTCGTAGGTCACAGGCGTTCTTACGTCTGCCTGCATATCCTCAGTCTCGGTGTATCCCATATAGAGTTTACCGTCTTTTCTGTTCTCATAAGCCGCCACAATTGCAGATGCTGCCTGTTTTTTCAGGTTTGCCATAAAATCGGGATTTTTACCGCATTTGATGATTTTTTCACCCCACAGACCCTGAGTGTCGACACCTGCATGAGTGTGAGTTGCAGAGATGTTGATTGACTTCATCTTGCCAAGCTTTCCGCTTTCGAGAGCAAGCATTCTAATATCGTTTATATCTTTTCTGCTGATACCTACACAGTCAAGTGCGCAGAAAATAACACCGCCGTCACCTCTGTTATCATCAAGATATACTGCTCTTGCATACAGGTCATCAAGTATTCCTGTTGCAGGGTTATTTGAATTGTATCCTGCAATATAATATGTTTTTCCGTCACCTAAATCAGGTGTATATTTTGCTTTGCCGAAACCGCAAGTCCATTTTTCACCTGCAACGGATGAAAACTTATCGTTACCCGTAAGCATAAACTGATTTGACTTTGCCTGTGAAGTAAAATATTTTTTAGGCATTGTTGAAATAACCAGATTTGTAAGTGCAGAAATTGCACCTCTTGTAAAATCGTTTTTAAAGCTCATAATTTAACCTCCCGTCAGGTTGCTTTATACTTTTATTATACATTACTTTTTAGAAATTTCAAGATTTATTTTCTTGCATTTTCTCCGTTTGTGTGATACCATAAGCGTATATTCATTCAGGAAGGTGACAACAATGGTATCAATAAGAAAATATGAAGAAAAAGACTATGAAAACGTACAGTTTTGCTGCCTTAACAGCGAGGGACCCGATGAAGTGCCTGAACACGATACAGGTATGTTTATTCTGGACACTTTCTGCAAATATTATATCGAAAACGAACCCCACAACTGCTTCGTTATTGACGATGACGGCAAAGCAGTAGGATATATTATCTGTGCTGAAAACTACGATAAATTCAAAGCAATTTATGATGAAAAATATCTTCCCCGTTCAAAACAATACGGTGAAGAAAGATACGAATGGGCATACAATGCATACAACCCTCAGGCAAAATTCAAAGACGAATACCCCGCTCATCTCCACATTGACATTCTCCCTGAATATCAGAGATTAGGTATGGGTGGAAAGCTTGTTTCAGCTCTCTGCGAACATCTTGCTGAAAAAGGTATTGAGGGCGTATGTCTTACCTGCGGTCCTAAAAATGAAAAAGCTGTAAACTTCTATAAAAAACGCGGTTTCACTCTTCTTTCACTTGATGACGAAGATGCTTGTTTCGGTATGAAAACAAAATAAAAAAATGCTGCCTGAAAAATTTTCAGGCAGCATTTTTTATCCGTAAAACAAAGGATTACCGTATTTATTGAAACCTACAGGTTCAATGTATGTAAGTCTCGGTGAATCATCAAACTCTTTTGTTTTATTTGCATGATAAACCATATATATTTCGCCGTTTTTCCTGTAAAGGAAACTGCAATGTCCCACGTTATATATGTCGTTGAAAGTATCGTCATATTTTACACGGCTCAGACTTTTACTCCAGCTTGAAGCCTTTGTCACATCTTTTCCTTTAAGAGTCAGCATACCCATACAGTAGTAGTCTGAACTGTATCCGCTTGCAGAATATACAATAAAAATATCATCCTTATGGTAAAGTACTGCCGGGCCCTCGTTGACTCTCCAGCCTTTTTTCTCCCAGGACAAATCAGGAGAAGAAAGTTTCACCGTGGGTGCACCCTCTTTGAGTGTGTAAGGGTTTTCCATTTCAGTTATGTAAAGGCACTGATATCCCACATCAACGTAACCGGAAGAAACATAATAAAGTTTTCCGTCTTTTTTCAGATAAGTTCCGTCAATGTTGTTCAGTCCGTCAGGAGCAAGATATCCCTTGAACACATATTCACCGAAAACATCATCTGTTTTGCTTTCAAGGACAAATCCGTAACGGTAAAAGTCATCGTGTTCTTTCCCTGCCTCTGCTTTCGGCATTTTGCCTCTCGGCACAGCGTTTTTATCAAACAGTGCACAGGAAACGATATACCACTTATCACCGATTTTGTGAATTTCAGGTGCCCAGATATGACCCACAATTCCGTTATTGCCTGATGTATAAACGATTTTCTTTTCAAGAACTGTGGCATCTTTGTATGAAACAATTTTTCTGATTTCAATTGTACTACCCGTTGTGAAAGTGTAGAAAGTTTCACCATCAGTCTCAACGATAAACGGGTCACCCCCGTTTATATTGTCAATGGGTTTCGTAAACTGAGTTTCCGTTGTCACACCGAAAAGCACCATGATCGCCGTAAAACAGGTAAATATAAACCTGTAAAGACCGTACATTTTTCTTCACCTCTTTAAATTTTTAAGCCGTTGTAACAGGACAACGGCTTATTTTCTGATTAAAGGTTATAATACTTGTCAAATTCTGCGGGATGAGGAATTTTAGCAAGGTCACGGCATTCTTCACGTTTTGCCTTGATGAAGTTTGTGAGGAGTTCTTCGGGGAATACTCCGCCTTCTGTGAGATAATCGTGATCTTTTTCAAGAGCATCGAGAGCCTCTTCAAGAGAAACAGGAAGGTGGCTGAGTTTTGCTTTTTCTTCATCGCTGAGATGATAAAGGTTTACGTCGTAGGGACCCCAACCGTTTGCATGGGGGTCAATCTTGTTCTTAACACCGTCAAGACCTGCCATAAGGATAGCTGCATAACAGAAATAGGGGTTACATGTAGCATCGGGGTTACGAAGCTCAAAGCGACGTTTGTCAGGACTCTTAGCATAAGCAGGAATACGGATAACAGCACTACGGTTAGATGTTGCATAACCTACTGTTACAGGTGCTTCAAAGCCGGGAACAAGACGTTTGAATGAGTTTGTGCTGGGGTTTGTAAGAGCACAAAGAGATGCGATATGTTTAAGAAGACCGCCCATAAAGTAGTGTGCAGTTTCGCTGAGATTTGAATAACCGTTATCATCAGAGAATACAGGCTCACCATCTTTGAAAAGGAGCATATGTACGTGCATACCGCTACCTGCTTCACCGTAAATGGGTTTGGGCATAAATGTTGCAGTTTTGCCGTATTTGTGAGCTGTGTTGTGGATGATGTATTTAATCATCATTGAAGCATCTGCCATATGTACAACTTCACCGAGCTGAGGCTCGATTTCGAACTGACCTGATGCAGCAACTTCGGGATGGTGATAGTTGATATCAATACCCATTTCTTTCATAAGAAGACACATTTCACTTCTGCATTCGTAAGAGATGTCAAAGGGTTTTGCGATGTGGTAGTTTTTCTGCTTGGGAACTACAACGCCTTTACCTTCAACTGTGCTGTTCCAGTAAGACTGCTTTGCATCAACAGATGCACCGATGTAACTTCCGTCAACACCCCATGTAACTTCGTCGAAAAGATAGAATTCAAATTCGGGAAGAATTTTCATTTCATCAGCAATACCGCTTGCTTTCATATAGTCAACAGCTGCACGGATAATGTTACGGGGATACTGTGCAAGAGGACGATTTTCGGGATTATCAATAATCATTGCGTTACCTGTCATTGACAATGTGGGAATGTCGCAGAAGGGGTCAACAACTGCTGTGTCGGGGTCGGGAATGAAAACCATATCACTCTTTTCAACAACAGCGTAACCGTAGTTAGAAGCATCAAAACCGATACCGCTTTTCATTGTATCCTCTGAGAAGTTTTCAGCAGGAATAGTTACGTGACGGTACTGACCGTTAATGTCAACCATTTTAAAGTCAACCATCTTGATGCCGTTTTCTTTGATAAAATCAAGAACGTCTTTAATAGTCTTTGCCATTTTAACATCTCCTTAAAAAGAATCTGCTACAAGTATAGCACAGTTTTTATTTTCCCGTCAATAGTTTCAATTCTGATTATTTATAATCTGTTTATTTACAAGGGGGTATTTAAAAAGTTCACTGCTTTCCAAATCGCAATTATTCATAGAAACTGCGGAAATACATCTGTTTTCATAGGTTGTGTAATAATAAATCCCTTTATCTTGATTGATGCAGGATGTATAAACTGTAATTACGTTTTTCCCTTTTTCAAGACGGACACTTCCCCTGACTTGATTGACTGATGAAAGAATGTGAAAAAACTGACTGACACTTTCGTTTTCGCTGTCACCTGAAAGAGAATTCAGTTTTGTAAATGCAGCACGTACAAAGCGGGAAGTTGAGGAATTATCTCCCGGCAATCCCTTTGCACCAAGACCTCGGCTGTAGGTCGTCAGTTCAACATCACAAAAACAACTTTTTCCTGATGAAGAAGTAAGATTTGAAAAATCATTGAGATAAGTCATATGATAGTCAAAGGTCGGATTGTTTGTCAGCACACCCACA
The DNA here is from genome assembly GCA_045649705.1 of Acutalibacteraceae bacterium. Classification (GTDB taxonomy): domain Bacteria; phylum Bacillota; class Clostridia; order Oscillospirales; family Acutalibacteraceae; genus SIG575. Next base: position 2,274 of record JAZRQI010000099.1, on the reverse strand, counting down.
GGATTTTCATAAATTTTAAGACCTTCTTTCACAGACTCAACAGTAATCGCCTTTTCCTTATCTGCAATTATCCAATGCAATGGTGATAAAGGATATTCATCACTGAAAGGAATATTGCAGATGTTTATTCTTTCAAGAAGAGTTCTTGCCTCATCAAGACTTTTGCATTGAGAAAGAATCCAGGGAATCAGCTCAAAAGGAGAAATATTATCTTTATCTTTCTTTTCTTCAGAGTAAAATGCATTTCCCGGAAAATTCAGTCCTCCCATACAGAGTCCACATTCATTTGCCGCCTCATAATACAACGGATAATCATTCACAACCGTCGCCATACCGATGATAGCATAGTGATTTTTTATACTCATCTTTCTGCGGAAATTAAACTGAAAATTTCTCGGAGTCACTACCACTGACTCATCATAGGAATATTCAAGGTCAAGAGTACGACCAAAATATGAATCTTTTGTTTTATAAGTAATTGCAGTACACATAACATCACCTGTTTTTTATATTATTATACCACAAATACATCGCAAAAAACAAAAATCCGAAACCACCACCCATTGGCAATAGTTTCGGATTATTTGCTTTTGTCTGACTACTCCACCTTTGATACAAAATAGGGTTATAAACTTAATATTTAAATTATAAGTTATTTTTCTTCAAACAGTTGTCGGACTGATTCTATGGATGGTGATTTTATACTCCGTAAAACTTTAACATATCAAATGCAAAATTATACATAAAATCACAACTTAAAAGTCGTAGAACACCTTTGTTGCAAAATTCCAGAAAACAAGAGAAACTTTTATAAATGCTTTCCAGATTTTAGTAAATATAATCTCAAACCATGAAACACCGCCAACATCGATAATTCCAGAGTTTTTCTCTTCTGCGAGTTCATATCCTGTTAAAACTTCACTTTCATAAGTGCCGTCTTCATGCAGAGTGATGACTCTGCTTCCCCAGTTGATGATTTTTAAAATTGAGTGAGGCTTAACACTCGGTGTGTTGACAATATCCACACCGTTAATTTCGACTGTAAAACTGTTGGAATGCTCGTGTCCGAAGAACATCGCTCTGACATCACCGTTTTCACTCATAGCATCAAGCTGACCGTAGTTATAATATCCCGGACAGGGTATTTCCAAAAGATAGCCGTCTTTGATATTTGAAAGATTAGGAATAGCCTTCATTTTGTAAGCTATACCGTCAAAGGCTTCAATGCTTTTTGTGTCATTTTCCTTTGCGATGGGGAAAAACTTATCGAAAATTTCCTGCACAATAATATGCTGGAAAACGACGGAAGGAACGTATTCGCCACCATTTGTGTTTTTTAACTCCTCAGCCTTATTCTGATACCATTCGATCTGGTCGGGATGCACTGACTCGTAACCCTTGCCCTCAACCTCGCAGCCTGAATCGAAGCAGTAGATTTCATATGCTACACGGCTGCTATCGTTAGAATATACGGAAAGACTGCAGGTGCCACAACCGAAGAGCTCGGGATTCTCGTCCTCGCTCAGGAAGTATTCACCGCCATATTTCTTATAAAGAGCAAACATATCATCAATTGTAATGCCGTGAAGATAATCGTGGTTACCAAAGGTGATTACAAACGGAGTTTCTGCCTCAATGAACAAGTCGCAAATCTCCTTGACTGCAGCAGGATAATCTTCTGTTGATGCCTCGCTCATATCACCACCCAATACAACGAGATCGGGGTCTGACGCAGCGAGTGCTTCTTTAACATATTGCTTGTGAATTTCAGGCATCGGATAAACGGTATGCCAGTCTGTTAAATGAAGAATGGTAAAATCACCGTTTTCGTCGAACTTCAGCGCGGAGTCTGCACTTGTCGCGAAGCCTGTTACCGTTACAGCGGTAGTCATTATTATCGCCAGAATTATGCAGAGAGTTTTCTTAATAAATTTTTTCATAGTCTTTCTCCTTTTTGTGATATGATTCGTATCAGGATATTTCACTCAAATTCGAATTCATAAAACAATTATACCACCCATACCATCAACAATGCAACGGTTTTTTACACTGTTACGAATGGCAGGGATAGTGATTTTATACTCCGTATACGATTTGGCGTACAAGGTTGCAAATCGGTAGTGAGGGTTATATGCAAAAAATCACCACACCTGAATGGTGTTTTTGCACAAGTCCAGTAAAAACGGACAATAGAAAAAAGAGACCTCCTATGGTAGAATTAAACTATCATAGGAGGAAATTTTATGTTTGGGAGTTACAGAAACATACAACAAT
>JAZRQI010000098.1:0-5994 GCA_045649705.1 Acutalibacteraceae bacterium | reverse complement strand
GTTAGAAACTTAAAAGATTTACAATTCAATTTTATCACGATAAAACAACAAATGCAATACAGTAAAAAATATTTACAAATTTATAAAAAAATGATAATATTATTTACGAGGTGATTTTAATGAATCAGGAAAAAATATTATCTTACGTTGACCATACGCTTCTTAACCCCGCTGCAAAGTGGGATGAGATAAAGGCTATCTGTGATGACGGCATAGCATATAAGACCGCGTCTGTGTGCATCCCTCCCTGCTATGTAAAACAGGCAAAGGAATATGTAAAAGGTCAGGTTAAAATCTGTACTGTTATCGGTTTCCCCAACGGTGCAAACACACCCGAAGTGAAAGCAATTGAAACAAAAAATGCTATCGACAATGGTGCCGACGAAATTGATATGGTAATCAACATCGGCAATCTGAAAGACGGACTTTTTGACGATGTTCTGAATGAAATAAAACTTATCAAATCTGTCTGCGGTGACAAAATTCTCAAGGTTATTATTGAAACCTGTCTGCTGACAAACGAAGAAAAAATCCGTATGTGCGAAATCGTTTCCCTTTCAGGTGCTGATTTCATCAAAACATCAACGGGATTTTCAACAGGCGGTGCAACATTTGAGGATATTGCTCTTTTTGCAAAACACGTTGACCAGAAAGTGAAAATCAAGGCTGCAGGCGGAATCAAAACAATGGATGATGCAGAAAAATTCATTTCTCTCGGTGCTGAAAGACTGGGCACAAGCAGAATAGTAAAACTTATAAAAGAAACTCCCGTTGAGGATAATACTTATTGAATTTAATGCTGAGTGCAGAGTGCAGAATGCAGAGTTTCGGGTCTGCTACGCTAATTTAATAAAAGATAAAAAGCAGTAGAAGTTTAAAATTAAAACTTCTACTGCTTTTAATTTTAATCTGCTAAATTGTCAACTCAGATAGCGTTGATGATAAGTCTGGGGATGATTACGAAGAGGTAATCAGCAAAGAGTTTTGCAAATCTGTAAATGAAGTTACCAATCTGTGCAATACCTGTTGTTGCTGCATCTGTGGGAAGCATGGGAACGTCTTTTGCTGCACCCTCAGTTGTCTTCATAATTGCATATGTGTCAACAAGTTCTTTTTCACCTGTTTCATAATCTACTGCATATGCGTTATAAACAAGTTTTCCGCCCTGTACTTCAACTGTTGAGAAGATACCGCGGTCACCGATATCACGCTGTGAGAAGCAGTTTGCAACGATGTTTGAATCGAATACACAGTCAAATACATAGTCGTTGATTGAGTATGTTTTTGTACCTGCTGTACCGGGAAGGATGTGACAAGCACCGTCGGGATCAACTGCAAATGTTGTTTCAACGCCATTGAACATTTCTGTTACATATGTTACGTCTTCAACAAGTTTGTCACCCTTAACCTGGTTTGTTCTCATATAAACGTGGTCGTGTCCAGCCATTACAAGGTCGATATCAAGTTCATCAAAAATGGGAAGAAGCTGTTCTCTCATAATGATTGTGTCGGGCTTGATAAGGTTCTTACCTGCTGAATACATTGCTCTGTGCATAAATACCATTTTCCACTGAGCATCTGATGAGTTCATTTCGTTCTTGAGCCAGTTGATCTGCTGGATTGTCATGGGGTACATATCGTTTGTATTGAGAACAACGATGTGTGCATTGCCGTAATCGAATGCATAGTAAACGCCTTCTGCTGTGATACATTCATCGGGTGCTACATCAAGGTTGAACATATTGTTGAACCAACCGTGGTTGATTTTGTTTGTGATGTTACCGTCGTGGTTACCTGCTACGGGAGCAATTGTAAGGCTTGAGTTTGCAAATGAGAATTTATCAAAATACCAATCCCATTCTTCCTGTGTACAATCGTTTACATAGTCACCAAGGCTTGTGTAGAACTCTGCATCGGGCATTGTATCGTATGCTGCCTTCATAATGTTTGATGCTTTTCTGAAGTTATCTTCGTTACCTGCCTGAACGTCAGCAATTGCGATAAACTTGAAGTTTTCGTCACCGTCGTCTGTTCTGAATGTGCCGATATCACTCCATTCGCCTGTAACGTCATCACCAACTCTGTAAACGTATTCTGTGCCGGGTTTAAGAGCTGTAAGTGTTACTTTGTGAACAAAGATATCCTGGAAAGCTTCTGTACGGCCTCTGAAAGTTTTTGCACCTTCAAATGTACCGTCATACTTATCAGCAATTACAAACTGAACTGCTGTTGCAGAATCTTCTTCTGTGTGCCAACAAACACCTCTCTGTGTTGTTGTGTCTTCTGCCATTGTGATTGACACGTTTTTGATTTTGTCTGACACTTCATAATCCTTAGCGAATGCATCGTCTGCTGCAAAAGCAAAACTTGCACAACCGAGAACTACGCAAAGTGAAAGAACAAGAGCGATAATTTTCTTCATAATAATCTCCTTTTTACTTTCGCTTGTTTTATACCACTTTCACGGATTTACCGCAAAAAGTCAATACCTGTTTAATTAACCTGCAAGTAATTCGCTGAAACCTTTTGTTCCCCAGCTCTTATATGCTGTGTCTGAAAGGAACTTGAAGATTGTGCGAAGAACTTCGTTTGCCTGAGAAGGTTCTTCGGGAGCACCGTAAACACCGATATCGATAAGCGCATCCTTGAGTCTCTGCATTCTTGCTTCGCAACCCTTTGTATCAACAACTGTTTCTGTGAGCATAAGTTTACAGTCATCAAGGGCTGCCTGAAGCTCTGCTCTCTGTTCAGCAGTCATTGTTGTGTTTTCTGCAAGAGCTTTTTCTGCCGCGGGGATATCGTTTCTCTTAAGGTCTCTTGTAATTCTTGAGCCGTTAAACTGAGGATAGTTTTCGGGGTCAGAATGCACATCAGTGATTGTATCGTCTTTAAGAAGAACACCTGCAAAGTTGATTACAGAGTCACTTCTGCCTGTTTTTTCGTGGTTGAGTCCCTGTACATACCATGTGTTCTCAGGAAGATATGATGTTGAAGCGTCGACTACTCTGTCAGGAGAAATGTGGTTGTGTGTGGGGTCTTTACATACGGGATTTTTTGCAACATAGTCAACGGGAAGTGTTTTGCCAAGGTCAGCAAATGTTGCAAAAAGGCTTGTTGATGCTGCGTGAATGATTGTATCTGAGTTCATTGTAAGAGCACTTGCACCGATAGGATACATCTGCAGACCGTATGAGCAGATAGCGTGTACAATACCGCCGTGTTCTTCACTCATTAAATCATCAATGTTTTTCTTGAGATTCTTTTGTGCTGTGTTGTAGAACTTAACCTTAGTTCTGATTACATCGTATTCAGGACCTTTATCCTTGAAGTAGATTTCATAAGATTCGTCAAAGTTTGCTGTGGGAAGAAGTGCCCAGAAGATTGTGCAGTTACCCACAAGGGTATCCTTTGCACCTGCAAGAATTGAATCAAGAACTGCATCAAGTACACCGTTGGGAAGAATTCTCAATACAAGGTTGAGAAGATATGCATACCATTCTTCTTCAAGAAGGTCGGGAAGAATTCTTGTGTAAAGGTATTCATCGTTTTTGAGGAGTGTGTCATCTATAAAGAGGTCACCGAGAATCTGTGAACCATCAAGTGCTGCGATAACGAAAACGATTTTGTGAACACTGTCGTAGTTATCATAGAAAAGGTCATATCTGCCTGAGTACATTTCAAGCCATGCAGTAACAACTGTACCGCCCATACTGATAGGTGCAAGGCTTACCTGGTCTGAGTCTGTCTGTTCTTTGACCATTTCGATGTAATCGTTAAGGTCTTCTGCAATCTGTGTTACGTCACCTGATGAGTTGTATGAGAAGAAATACAGGTTTTCTTCACCGATTTCTTTTGCTACATCCTGGAAAGGAACTGCATTGTAAACGATATTCTTGTGTTCCTCGTCCATTTCACCTACTGAACAGTACTGTCTGTCAACATATGTAGGATAAACGGGGTCACCGTTAAGGTCACAAGCATTGTATTTAAGTGCATTGCAAGCAGCCTTATAACCTGCTTCTGATGCTAAGTCTTTCTGTGTAAGAAGTGTGAGAAGCACAGGAAAAAGCACAGTAAGAACAAGTTCTTTTACATCAACTGTAAGCGGCCAACCTGTGATTACCTTACCGTTGTCGTCTGTGAGAGGGTTTCCTTCATCATCCAGAATAGTAGTTTTGATCTGCGAAATACCGTGAATGATGATAACAGGAACCTGTTTGCCTGTTGAAAGTTCACCTTTTGCTTCTTCAACGGAAGAAACAACCTGAACGGGGTCAGCAGCATCTGCCGCCATAACCTGAGATACGATGCCGATACTCATTACCATAACGAGCATAAAAGCAACTACTCTTTTGAAAACTTTGTTCATAAAAACAAGCCTCCCTTTTAGTTTTATGGAAAAATTGTATCACAGTTTATAAAATTTGTCTATACTTTTATATAAATAAAGGAAAAATATATTTACTTTTTTCCTTGACTTATTCTGCGCGGAAATATATAATGAATTTGAATTTCAAATTCAAATTCACGGAGGGTGAAAAATGAAGAAATTTTTACCGATTTTACTTATAATTCTCCTTGTTTTTTCAGGATGTTCCGCAAGTGAAAAAGAAAAAACAGATACTGATAAACTGCATATTACCGCTACAATTTTTCCCCAGTATGACTTCCTCAGAGAAATCACAAAAGGTGCTGATATCGAACTCGATTTACTTATCCCACCCGGGAAAGAAGTTCACGGTTTTGAAACTGCACTTTCCGATATCAATGCAGTAAGTGATTGCGACCTTTTTGTGTATGTGGGTTCAGAGGATGACTCCTGGGTAAAAGAAGTTCCCGAAAGCGGTAACACACGTCTTGCCCTGTGCGAAATCGTAAAAAACTACAAAGATGAGCATGTGTGGACTTCACCGGAAAATGCAATTAAAATTGTGTGGAGCCTTAAAGATGTACTTTGCACTCTCGACCCTGAAAATGCTGAGATTTATATAACAAATACTGAAAAATATGTTTCCGAATTAAAAAAGCTTGATGCGGAAATTGAAAACACTGTAAACAAAAGCGAAAACAAAACCATCATTTTTGCAGAGCGATTCCCCTTCCTGAATTTTGCAGAAGAATACGGACTCAAACACTACTCCGCATTTGAGGGTTGTTCAACAGAAACTGAAGCAGGAATCAAAACAATAAATTTCCTCACAGAAAAAATCAAGGAAGAAAACATCCCTGCAATATTTATCATTGAGTTTTCAGACGGTGTTGTAGCTGAAACAATAAGTAAAGAAACAGGAACAGAAATTCTTCTTTTCCATTCCTGTCACAACGTAACTGAAGAAGAGTTTGACAGTGGAGAAAACTACCTTTCTCTTATGACCAAAAACCTTAAAAACCTAAAAACTGCATTGAACACAGGAGATTGAAATGAGCCTTATCAACTGTAAAAATTTAGAACTTGCCTACGACAACAAAACAGTCCTCAGCGATTTATCTTTTGAGATAAACCGTGGGGACTATCTTTGCGTTGTGGGTGAAAACGGAAGCGGTAAAAGTACGCTGATGAAAGCACTTCTCGGACTCATAAAACCTGTTTCGGGAGAAATCCGTTTCTGTTGCGCAAAGCACAGTGAAATCGGATATCTGCCTCAGCAAACAGATATTCAGCGTGACTTCCCTGCTTCGGTATATGAAGTTGTCATATCGGGAACATTAGGCAAGAGAGGTCTTAAACCCTTTTATTCAAAAAAAGAAAAAGACCTTGCAAAGAAAAATATGGAGTTGCTCGGAATTACAAATTTAGCAAAACAGTCTTATCAGGATTTGTCGGGAGGTCAGCAACAGAGAGTTTTACTGGCCCGTGCAATGTGTGCCACCACAACTCTGCTTCTTCTTGATGAGCCTGTAGCAGGACTTGACCCTGTTGTAACTGCTGAAATGTATAGAATCATCAAGGACCTTAATGAAAAAGGCATTACCATTATTATGATTTCCCACGAC
>JAZRQI010000097.1:0-6097 GCA_045649705.1 Acutalibacteraceae bacterium | reverse complement strand
TTTTAATTTGCCAAGGTTTTTAATAAGATTCGGCACGCCTTTGAAAATAATTCTGAGACCTTTGCAAAGTTTGTCTTCATTAAGGATAACAAGTAGACCCTTTGCCATTTCAGGACTGAAGAGACCGAAACTCATAGAAATAAAGTTCTTGATAGGTGTCTGGAGCGCAACTGCACCCATAAGTGTTTCTGTACCAAGGAACTTTTTAAGCATTCTGTTGAGTCTTCCACCCCATTTGCCGTCTGCTGCATCTTCAAGAGTGTTGAGAATTGTAAGAGGCTGACTCTTGTCTCTCTGTGAGGGTGGAAGTTCTTTTCCGTAAACGGCAACGAACTCATCGTCTTTAACATTCATAATGTCAGCGTTGTAGTAACAGGATGCTGATTCTCTGTAATCGGGAATTTCAGCCTCAACTGTTGATTCAACAAAAATAGTTGTTTCAAGTTTTATGTCACGGCTTGAAGCACCAACAAGAATTCTGAAATCACCGCTCTCAACATGCCAATCATTAATGTTGATGTTGTAGTAAGCAAAAGCACGTTTGTCAAGAGTGATTGAAACTTCTTTTTCTTCTCCTGCTTTCAGGAACACTTTCTTGAAGCCTTTAAGCTCTTTTACAGGACGGTAAATTGTGCTTTCAACGTCGTTTACATAAAGCTGTGCAATTTCGGCACCGTCTACAGAACCTGTGTTTTTGATTTTAAATGAAACCGTAACTGTATCTGTATCCTTGATTTTGTCTGCTGATACTTTTATATCACTGTATTCAAATGTTGTGTATGAAAGACCGTGACCGAAGGGGAAACGAACCTCCTTGTTTGCAGTGTCGTAGTATTTGTATCCTACATAAATGCCTTCTCTGTATTCAACAGTAACAGATGTACCGGGGAAGTAATTATAGCTTGAGTTGTCTTCAAGTGTATAGGGGTATGTTTCTGCGAGTTTACCGCTGGGGTTAACATCGCCGAAAATAACATCGCAAACAGCACTTCCGCCTGCCTGACCTGTAAGGAACATATTGAGAATTGCTGGAACTTTATCAGCCCAGGGCATTTCGATTGCTGCACCGCCTGAAAGCACAACAACAACATTTTTGTTGACTTTAAGGATTTCGTCAACCAGCTTGTTGTGAAGTTCGGGAATACGAAGGTGCTTTCTGTCGTTGCCTTCAGTTTCAAATTCATCAGTAAGACCGATGAAGAGAAGTGCAACGTCAGCATTTTGAGCAGTCTGAACAGCTTCGGAAATGTATGATTCTTCGTTTCTCTTATCTTTTTTCTTTGTTGAATAACCGGGAGCGTAATTAAACTTAACACCCATATCCTTCATTGTGTCATATGCAGAATCAAGGCTGATGGGATTGATGAGTGATGAACCTGCACCCTGATAACGGGGGTTCATTGCCATTTCACCGATAACTGCGATGTTGGCATCCTTTTTAAGGGGAAGAATGTTATTGTCGTTCTTCATAAGAACCATACACTGAGTAGCAATTTCACGTGCAATCTTGTGGTGCTCTGCAGGGTCGTAAGTGTATGTACCAAGGTTGTTTACGCCTTTTTCGATAAGTTTAAGGATTCTTTCACAAGCAGTATCAAGAACGCTTTCGTCAAGAGTGCCGTTATTAACAGCTTCAACAATAAGACGTGTGCCTTCGCCTGATGATGTAGGCATTTCGATTTCCTGACCTGCGATGAGTCCGGGAACACGTTCGTTTTCTGCACCCCAGTCAGTGATAACAAGATTTTCAAATCCCCAGTCATCACGGAGAACGTCAGTAAGGAGCCATTTGTTTTCAGCACCGTAAACACCGTTAACACGGTTATAACAGCACATTACTGTCCAGGGCTGTGCTTTTTTTACTGCAATTTCGAAAGGCAGAAGATATGTTTCACGAAGGGTTCTTTCATCAACAACTGAGCTGATGGTCATTCTGCGTGATTCCTGGTTGTTCGCAGCAAAGTGCTTGAGAGATGTACCGATACCCTTACTCTGAACACCGTTTACGAATGCTGCTGACATTTCACCTGCAAGCACACCGTCTTCAGAGAAATATTCAAAGTTTCTGCCGCAAAGAGGTGAACGCTTTATGTTTGTGCCGGGTCCGAGAAGAACTGAAACCTGCTCTTTCAGACACTCGTCACCAAGAGTCTGACCCATTTTGTAGATAAGGTCAGTATCCCATGAACAAGCCGTTGCAGATGCTGTAGGGAAACAGATTGCTGGAACACCTTTCATAAGGTCGTTGTTTTCTTCGGGATTACCTTTTTTACGGATTCCGTGAGGTCCGTCATTGAATGCGATTGATTTAATGCCCAGTCTGTCGATAGGCTGACTGTGCCAATAGTCAAGGCCGTCACAAAGACTTGCTTTTTCTTCAAGAGTCATTTCGCTGAGAAGTTTCTGATAATTTACTTCTGCCATTTATATCACCATTCTTTCACAGAATATTTTCCTTAAATATGATATCAGTTATTTTGTCAAAAGTCAATCAAATATCCTTGACATCTTCAAAATGGAATGATATAATCTGTGTATATTGAAAATCGTTGACGGAGAAGGCTGTTTTCGATTACTTTTTTTCAGAGAGCGTCCGACATCGGCTGAAATCGGATGTAAAAAAGTGAGAATGGTTACCGCTCCCGAGAGTCACTGAAAACATTGATTAAGGTGAACGTAAAACTTGCGTTAAAAGTTATTAAAGAGGTCGTTTCTTGCGGCAATACGGGTGGAACCGTGGGCTAACTATGCTCATCCCTGAATTTTTTCAGGGATGTTTTTTTATTTTATAAACAATGTTTAAGGAGAGATATATCATGATTAAAGTAAAACTCAGAGATGACATACGTGAGTTTGAGTCAGGCATCAGCGCAATGGAAGTTGCAAAGAGCATTGGTGCCGGACTTTACAAAGCAGTATGTGTCTGCAAAATCAATGGTGAAGTTAAGGATTTAAGAGAAACACTCACAGAAGATTGCGAACTTGAATTCGTGACATTTGATGACGAAGAAGGTAAAAAGGCTTTCAGACACACAGCATCACATATTCTTGCACAGGCTGTAAAACGTCTTTATCCCGAGACTAAACTTACAATCGGTCCTTCAGTTGAAAACGGATTCTACTATGACTTTGACAGTGAGATTTCTTTTACTCCCGAGATTCTTGAAAAAATCGAAGCAGAAATGAAGAAAATCGTCAAAGAAGAACTTCCTCTTGAAAAATTCGAGCTTTCTCCCGAAGAAGCAATCAAGCTTATGGAAGAAGCAGGGGAAACTTATAAAATCGAACTTATCAAAGAACATGCTGACAAAGGCGAAAACATTTCATTCTACAAGCAGGGCGAGTTTGTTGAACTTTGTGCAGGACCTCACGTGCCCGATACAGGCAGAATCAAAGCATTCAAGCTGACTTCCTGTACAGGTGCTTACTGGAGAGGCGACTCAAACAACAAAATGCTCCAGAGAATCTACGGCACAGCTTTCACAAAATCTTCACTTCTTGAAGAACATCTGACAATGCTTGAAGAAGCAAAGAAACGTGACCACAATAAACTCGGTCGTGAACTTGAAATTTTCACAACAGTTGACTGCATCGGTCAGGGTCTTCCCATTCTTCTTCCCAAAGGTACAATTATTGTTCAGCTTCTTCAGAGATTTGTTGAAGATGAAGAAGCAAGAAGAGGCTGGATGAGAACAAAAACTCCTCTTATGGCAAAGTCAGACCTTTACAAAATCTCAGGTCACTGGGACCATTACAAAGATGGTATGTTCGTTCTCGGTGATGAAGAAAAAGACGATGAAGTTTTCGCACTCCGTCCTATGACATGTCCTTTCCAGTATCAGGCATATCTTAACCGTGCAAGGTCTTACCGTGACCTTCCCATGAGACTTGCAGAAACATCAACTCTTTTCAGAAACGAATCATCAGGTGAAATGCACGGCCTTATCCGTGTTCGTCAGTTCACAATTTCAGAAGGTCATCTTATGTGCCTCCCCGAACAGCTTGCTGACGAATTCAAGAGATGTCTTGACCTCTGCATCTTTATGCTCAAAACTCTTGGTCTTTATGACGATGTTTCATACCGTTTCTCGCAGTGGGACCCCAACGATACAGAAAAATATATCGGTACACAGGAACAGTGGGATGAAGCTCAGGGTGTGATGAAAGAAATCCTTGACGATATCGGAATTGATTACAAAGTCGGTATCGGTGAAGCAGCTTTCTACGGTCCTAAACTTGACATTCAGATTAAGAATGTTTTCGGTAAAGAAGACACACTTATCACAATCCAGATCGACCAGATGCTTGCTGAAAAATTCGGTATGGAATATGTTGACCGTGACGGCACAAAGAAAAACCCCTATATCATTCACAGAACTTCAATCGGTTGTTACGAGAGAACACTTGCTCTTCTTATTGAAAAATATGCAGGTGCATTCCCCATCTGGCTCTCACCCGAACAGGTAAGAATCGTTCCCATTGCTGACAGACATCAGGATGCAGCATACGCTGTTAAGAAAGCGCTTGAAGAAGCAGGCGTTGAAAGAATCGACGTTGACACAAGAAGTGAAAAACTGGGTTATAAGCTCCGTGAAGCACAGCTTGAAAAGATTCCCTATATGCTTGTTATCGGTGACAAAGAAGCCGAAGAAGGCACTGTTTCTGTTCGTAAGAGAGGACAGGGCGATATCGGTTCAATGACAATTGCTGAGTTTGCCTCAATCGCAGTTCAGGAAATCAAAGATAAAGTTATTGGTTAAGTTGTGAAACTAACCCTCTGTCTGAAAAAACAGACAGAGGGTTAATGTTTTTTTATTGACAATCACTTTAAACCATTATAAAATTAAATAAAAGTAAAAGTGAGGTATAACAGTTATGTGTCAGAAAATCTTATCATTTCTTCTTTCAATAATTATGTGCATTCTGAATTTCTTCGGTGTTCCGCTGAACAAAGATGTGACGAAAAAATTCGAAGAAATTTCCTACGGTTCTCACGAAAGGCATACCCTTAACCTTTATCTTCCGACAGGTAAAAAAGAAACGGGGCTTGTCCTGATGATTCATGGAGGTGCATGGATCGGAGGAGACAAAGCTGAATTCAATGCAAAGCTTGAGGAATTATCTGAAATGGGCTATGCTGCAGCAGCCATAAATTATCGCTATATTTCAGATGATGTCGACTTACTCGATATTATGGACGACATTCAGTTAGCAACAGAAAAAATCAAAAACATCGGAAAAGAGAATAGAGTTGATATTAATGGAATGGTTCTTACCGGAGGCTCAGCCGGCGGACATCTTTCTCTGCTTTATGCTTATTCCCGTGACGATGTTTCTGCAATCAGACCTGCTGCGGTTGTAAGTTATTGCGGACCTACAGACCTGAGTGACGATGCTTATTATTTTGACAACGGAATAGGCGATGAAGAATATGTGGCTCAGATTCTTTCATGGGCTTGTGGATATAAGCACACATTCGCAACAAGAGATGATGCGAAGGAAGCCTTGTGGAATGTTTCACCCCTTAAATATGTAGATGAAAATACAGTTCCCACTGTCATCAACCACGGTATGGTTGATAATATTGTTCCTTTTGCAAATGCTGAAGCACTCAATCTGAAATTAACAGAGCTTGGAATTGCTCATGAATTCAACGCCTATCCAAACTCAGGTCACGGACTTTTTGAAGATGCTGAAAATGTAGCAATTGCAGATGAACTTTATTATGAGTATATCAGAACGTATCTCAGTTAAATTTGTTTTATGTGCCGAGAGAGATTTATTTAATAAAAAAAGACCAGGTCAATGACCTGGTCTTTTTTATGGCGGAGAAGAGGAGACTCGAACTCCTGCGCCGGTTACCCGACCTACGCCCTTAGCAGGGGCGCCTCGTCACCAACTTGAGTACTTCTCCATTGGTAGCGTTAGCTTCTCTATAAAATATTAAACAGCAAACCGAAATTTGCTGTTTTTTTGTAAGATGGCGGAGAGAGTGGGATTCGAACCCACGGTACGTTGCCGTACGACGGTTTTCAAGACCGTTCCGTTATAACCACTTCGGTATCTCTCCGTGTTTGTCATTTGCTCTTCAAAGCGT
>JAZRQI010000096.1:0-6511 GCA_045649705.1 Acutalibacteraceae bacterium | reverse complement strand
TCCGCAGTTTATGTATGCTGACGAGGTTCAGAATGTCTATGCCCTTACATAATTGGATGAAAAACATAGGGGATGAAAAATCTATCAAAGATATAAACATCCCCGGCACACATGACAGTGCAACGAAATACTGTCAGTTTTCCCTGATTTCAAGTTGTCAGAACAAGAGTATAAGAGAGCAACTTGAAATCGGAGTGAGAGTTTTTGACATCAGAGTTGACAAAATGACACTTGTACACTCGTTCTGTAAATGCAGAAAAAGTCTTTTTGGTTCTGTACTGACTCTCCAAGACGTAATGGGTGATATCTTCTCTTTCCTTACTGAAAATCCGTCAGAAACAGTTCTGATGTTTTTTAAGATGGACAATGGTGAGAGTAGTGAAGAGTGTTTCAATTTACTCTATGAACATTTTATTGAGACAAATCCTGATAAATGGTATCTTGAAAATAAAATACCTGTTCTGGGTGATGTGAGGGGAAAGGTAGTTCTTCTCAAAAGAACAGAAACTCACGTTGAGAAAGCAGGTATTGATTTCAATTCAATGCCATATCAGGGTGGTACAAAGGAGACAAAGTGGGAAGATTTTTCACCAAATGGGGAAGATATGGTAACTGTTCAGGACAGATATATGCTGTTGTGGTATAAGAAGTGGAAAAACTCCGTAAAACCCTTGCTTGAAATAAGTGAAGAATACAAAGATAATATGATTCTGAATTTTCTTTCAGATGCAGGATTTCCCTTTATGCCGCGTTTTATTTCCACTTATATAAATAAAAAGTTTTTAAAGTTTCCTCTACAAAAACAAAACCATTATGGCATTCTGATGTTCGATTTTGTAAATGAAAAACTCACAGAAAAAGTAATAAACTCAAATGAATAATAAAATGCTCCTCTTGGAAAATTCCAAGAGGAGTTATTTTTTGTGAATCGTAAAAAAACTCCCCTTGAAAATGCAAGGGGAGGTGGCAAAATCTATGATTTTGACGGAGGGGATTTTTCGCAAAAATTATTCGAAACATTTGACTAATACAGCCTTCTGTGCGTGGAGTCTGTTTTCTGCTTCGTCAAAGATTTCGTTTGCATGTGCTTCAAGCACGTCAGCAGTGATTTCTTCACCTCTGTGTGCAGGTAAGCAGTGCATAACCATTGCGTCTTTATGAGCAACTGCCATAACGTCAGAGTTAATCTGATAGCCTTTGAAGATTTTCTTTCTTTCTTCTGCTTCGCCTTCCTGACCCATAGAAGCCCATACGTCAGTGTAAAGAACGTCTGCATCTTTTGCAGCTTCAGAAACATCTTCTGTGCAAAGGAAATCGCCGTTTTCACTTGCCCATTTCATGATTTCAGCATCAGGCTGATAATCTTTGGGACAAGCAATTGCAACGCTCATACCCATTTTGATACCGCCGACGATAAGAGAGTTTGCCATATTGTTACCGTCACCAATGTAGCAGAGCTTGTGACCTTTGATAGTGCCTTTGTGTTCTCTGATTGTCATAAGGTCAGCAAGAACCTGGCAGGGGTGACAGAAGTCTGTAAGACCATTGATGATGGGGATTGAGCCGTATTCAGCAAGTTTTTCAACTTCAGCCTGTTCAAAAGTTCTTATCATAATACCGTCAAGGTAACGTGAAAGAACACGTGCTGTATCTTCAACAGGTTCACCACGGCCAATCTGCAAATCATTTGAGCTGAGGAAAAGTGCAGAACCGCCAAGGTCATACATACCAACTTCAAAAGAAACACGTGTTCTTGTTGAAGATTTCTGGAAAATAAGACCGAGAGTTTTACCTTTAAGGTGGTGGTGTTCAATTCCGTTTTTCTTTTCGTATTTGAGTTGGTCAGCAAGGTTGAGAACCTCTGTGATTTCTTCGGTTGACCAGTCCATAAGTTTGAGAAGATGTTTCATTTCTTTTAAACTCCTTTACAACAGTCTTTAAGTATTTCAATTGCTTCTTTAAGCACATCCCATTCAATGTTAAGTGCGGGAAGAAGACGGACTTTCGTTTTCGCGCTGATAACTATAACGCCTTTTTCACGGCATTCAGCTATAATTTCCTTTGCATCTCTTTCAGTTTCAACACCAAGCATAAAGCCGAGACCTGTAACACTCTTGACACCCTCAGCAGAAGAGAGAGTATCGATGATGTACTGTGATTTTTCTCTCACGTCTTTCAGTAAATTGTCATCAATTCTTGAAATGATGCTCTTCGCTGCGGCACAGCATACGGGATTTCCGCCGAAAGTAGAGCCGTGTGAAGAGGGGGAGAGTGTGTTTTCTGTTTTTTCTCCCATAAAGGTAGCACCAAGAGGAAGTCCTCCTGCAAGACCTTTTGCAGTTGAGAAAATATCAGGTGTGAAGCCGTAATTCATAAAGGCATAAAGTTCACCTGTTCTGCCGTTACCTGTCTGAACTTCGTCACAGATAAGGAGTAAACCGTATTCTTCTGCGATTTCTCTCATTCCGTCAACAAACTCTTTTGTCAGGGGACATACACCGCCTTCACCCTGAACAAGTTCAAACATAATCGCACAGCAGTTGTCTTTCTCAGCAAGTTCTTTTACACTTTCAATGTTGTTAGGCTCTGCATAAACAAAACCCTCAGTGAAAGGTGAGAAAGTATCGTGGAAAACATCTTGACCTGTTGCGGCAAGAGTTGTGATTGTTCTGCCGTGGAAACTGTTTTTCAGAGTGATGATTGTGCTGTGGCTGTAATCGCCGTATTTGTCAAAAGCGTATTTTCTTGCAGTTTTGATAGCACATTCGTTAGCCTCTGCACCTGAGTTGGAGAAGAAAACTTTCTTCATACCGGTTCTTTCGCAAATCATCTCTGCAAGCTCTGCACAGGGGTTTGTGTAGAAAAGGTTTGAAGTGTGCTGGAGAGTTGAAATCTGTTCTGTTATTGCATCCTGCCAGGCTTTATCACAGTAACCGAAAGTGTTAACTGCAATACCCGTTGACAGGTCTATGTACTTTTTGCCGTTCTCATCATAGGCAAAAGAGCCGTCGCCTTTAACTATTTCCAGAGGAAAACGTGCATAAGTACCTGCAATATATTTTGCGTCTTTTTCTTTAAGATTCATTGTCTTTTCACTGTCCTATATAAGCATTGTACCGATACCTTCATCGGTGAGAATTTCAATAAGTATAGAGTGGGGGACTCTGCCGTCAATAACGAATACTTTACCAACACCGCGTCTGATAGCCTCAATACAGCATTCGATTTTCGGAATCATACCGCCTGAGATGATGCCCTCGCGCATAAGCTGAGGTGCTTCGCTGACGTTGATAACAGGGATGAGAGTTGAATCGTCATCTTTGTCTCTGAGAATACCGCAGATGTCAGTCATAGAAATAAGGCTTTCTGCACCGAGAGAACCTGCAATTGCAGCAGCAGCGGTGTCAGCGTTGATGTTGTAAACGTTGCCCTCTTTGTCGCAACCTACTGTTGAAACAACGGGGATGTAGCCTTTTTCAAGAACGTCAAGAATAGGCTGAGTGTTAACGTTTGTAATTTCACCAACGTAGCCTAAGTTTTCAAAGTCAATGGGCTTTGCCTCGATAAGACCGCCGTCCATACCTGAAAGACCGATAGCCTTACCACCTATATTCTGGAGAAGGTTAACAAGATTTTTGTTGATTTTACCTGCAAGAACCATCTGTACGATTTTTGCACTTTCTTCGTCAGTTACGCGAAGGCCGTTGTAGAACTTTGTTTCCTTGCCGATTTTACCCAGCATCTTTGTGATTTCGGGACCGCCGCCGTGAACAAGCACAACCTTGATGCCGATAAGTGAAAGGAGCACCATATCGCCCATAACTGCGGCTTTGAGTTCTTCGTTAATCATAGCGTTACCGCCGTATTTGATTACGATGATTTTGTTTGTATATTTCTGAATGTAGGGGAGAGCCTGAATAAGTATGTCGGCTCTCTGTGCATTAGTAATGTCTTTGTTGTTCATATTGTTTACCTCTTAAGTTCTGTAGTCGCCGTTGATTTTAACGTAATCATAAGTAAGGTCGCAACCCCATGCAGTAGCAGTGCTGTCACCGTCGTTAAGGTTTACGAGAATTTCGATTTCCTTTTCAAGAAGAACTTCTTTTGCAATTTCTTCTGAGAAATCAATACCTGCACCCATTCTGCACACGTCAACCTGACCTTTAGGAGAACGGAAAGACACGTCAATTTTGTTTACGTCAACATCTGCACCGCTGTAACCGATAGCACAAAGAACACGGCCCCAGTTAGCATCTGCACCGAACATTGCAGCTTTGAGAAGTGAAGAGCAGATAACTGATTTTGCAACAACCTTTGCAATTTCTTTTGAGGGAGCAGAAGAAACAACGCATTCAAGAAGCTTTGTAGCACCTTCGCCGTCACCTGCAATCATTCTCGACAGTGATACCATAACCTGAGCCAAGGCTTTTCTGAAAGTGAGGAAATCTTCATTTTCTTCTGTGATTTCAACGTTTCCTGCCATACCGTTAGCAAGGACTGAAACCATATCGTTTGTTGATGTGTCACCGTCAACGCTTACCATATTGAAAGAATCTTTAACCTCTTCGCTGAGGGCTTTCTGGAGCATTTCAGGTGAGATTGCAGCATCGGTTGTGATAAACACAAGCATCGTTGCCATGTTGGGATGAATCATACCTGAACCCTTTGCCATACCGCCAAGGCGACAAACCTTACCGCCGATAGTAAACTCAACTGCAGACTGCTTTGAAACTGTATCAGTTGTCATAATAGCCTCAGCAGCGTTGTTGCCGTCGCACTCAAGCTCTGCACAAAGAGAGGGGATACCGTTTTTGATAGGTGTGATGTCAAGAGTCTGACCGATAACACCTGTTGATGCCACGATAACGTCCTTTGCATCAATTTTAAGCTCGTTACCGAGAAGTGCACACATTTCTTCTGCAATTTCGATTCCGTTTGCATTGCAGGTGTTAGCGTTACCGCTGTTACAAATCATAGCCTGACCGTAACCGTCAGAGATGTTATTTTTTGTAACTGTGATGGGAGCACCCTTTACAAGGTTAGTTGTGTAAACTGCCGCAGCAGATGCCTTTGTTTCACTTAAAACGAGTGCAAGGTCACGTTTTGTTTTATTCTTTCTTATTCCGCAGTGAATACCGCTTGCTTTAAATCCTTTTGCGGCACAAACACCGCCTGTGATAATCTGCATTTTATTCAATCCTTTCATATATCCAATCCAAGTGTAGGTTCATTACCGAGCATAATATTCATACATTCAATTGCGGCACCTGAAGCACCTTTTCCTAAATTGTCGTATCTTGCAATAAGGAGAATTCTTTCATCGTTACCGCAGACGGTAATTTCCATTCTGTCCTTGAAAGAAAGGGCATTGGCACTCATAAGACCGTCTTCGTCCATTGAATCTTTATATTTTACGATATCACTGTTGTAAAGTGAAGCATAAACATTTTTGATATCTTCAACTGTTTTGCCTTCGCACAAATCACTTGCGAAAAGGGGAACAGTCATTTCCATACCGCTGTAGAAGTCAGAAACTATGGGGCAGAAAATAGGATTCTGTTCCATACCTGTAATTGCTTTCATTTCTTTGAGATGCTTGTGCATCTGTGTCAGTCCGTACTGACGGGGAGCATCAAAAAGAGGTGAACGGTTCTCGTCTTCGTATTCGGCAATCATCTTTTTACCGCCGCCGCTGTAACCTGTAAGGCTGTGACAAGCGATTTTTATATCAGCGGGAATAATGCCGTTTCTGATAAGGGGATATACAAGAGCAATGAATCCGCCTGCGTGACAACCGGGCACTGCAACTCTCTTTGAAGTTTTCAGGTTTTCCCATTTTTCTTCGTCAAGCTCAGGGAAACCGTAAGTCCAGCCCTCGCTTGTTCTATGTGCAGTTGAAGTGTCGATTATTTTAACATTGTCATTTTCAATCATACCAACAGCCTCGATTGCTGCAGGGTCAGGAAGACACAGAAAAACGATATCAGCAGAGTTGATTGCTTCTTTTCTCTTGTCGTAGTTTTTTCTGTCTTCATCGCTTAAAGTGATGAGTTCAATATCTTTTCTGCCCTCAAGTCTTTCGTAAATACGAAGACCTGTGGTACCTGCTTTGCCGTCTATAAAAACTTTTGCCAATTTTGTCACCCTTTTTGTATAATGTGTATAAAAATTCATATATTTATGAATAATTCGGTATAAATATGCAATCAATATGTATAATATACATCTTTTTTGCAAAAAAGTCAAGTAAAAATGTATATTATCTGTCTTCAAGTCTGCACTTGTGTTTAGGCTCAAGGAAAGGCGGAGCCATATTAGTGAAAGACGAAGACACGATATCTTTTGCAAGAGCAAGTCTGATATCTTTTGTGAATGTGGAAGAAAGATTTAATGCAATCTTGTCAAGTGCGGGAGAAGTAGTGGAATAAAGTGTTGCTGTACCGTCTTCGTTGAATTCAAAGCGGAGTCTTCTCTGGCCGATTGCACCGAGAGGTCTTATCCACACAAAGAG
>JAZRQI010000095.1:0-10809 GCA_045649705.1 Acutalibacteraceae bacterium | reverse complement strand
AATGGGTTATCCCCGAAAGACCTGTAACGGAGGAAATTGTCTGCGAAAAAGCGGATAGAACAAAAATTATTTTCACACAGACTGATGACGTTACTTATTACTGTGAAGAAAAAGATCTGTATTCTAAAGGTGTTTTCAGAAATCTCATTCCCGGTAAAAAATATACTTTTGTAATCGGTAAAGAAGCAAGCGAAACAGAGTTTGCAAGTGAACAGCTTGTTTTTGAAATTACAACAGGAACCGATGACTGGTTTGAGAATCTGAAAAAAGATATGGCATTGGCTGAAACAGACGATTCCGTTGCTGTTCAGTTAAAGGTTCTCTTTGCAAGAATAACATATAGCTTCCGTATTTTCTTTATAGGACTTTTTGAGTGATTTTTGTATACTTAGCAACAAAAGTAACTTATACAAATTAAAAAATATGTTAAAAAATAAAGAAAAATTTGACGAAACGCGAAAAAAGTTCTATAATGTATGTGTCTGTGTGTAACAGGCGTATAAAATCCCCTGAAAAGGAGCGTGTTTAAGTGAAAGGAATTATTCTGGCAGGCGGTTCAGGAACAAGACTTTACCCCTTGACAATGGTTACAAGTAAACAGCTTTTACCGGTTTATGACAAACCGATGATATATTATCCTCTCTCAAACCTGATGTTAGCAGGTATCAGAGAAATTCTCATTATTTCAACAAAGGAAGACACACCCAAGTTTGAACACCTTTTAGGTGATGGCAGACAGTTCGGTCTTAAACTTTCTTATGCAGTTCAGGAAAAACCGGAAGGTCTTGCACAGGCTTTTGTTATCGGCGAAAAATTTATCGGCAAAGATAACGTGGCAATGATTCTTGGCGACAACATCTTCTACGGAAGCGGTTTGGGACATATTCTCCGTCAGGCGGCAAAGAGAGAAGATGGTGCTACAATTTTCGGTTATTATGTTGAAGACCCCAGAGCTTTCGGCGTTGTTGAGTTCAATGATGAAGGCCACGCGGTTTCAATTGAAGAAAAACCTCAGAATCCTAAATCAAACTATGCAGTTACAGGACTTTATTTCTACGATAATAAAGTTGTTGAATATGCTAAGAACCTTAAAAAGAGTGCACGAGGCGAATACGAAATTACAGATATCAACAGAATGTATCTTGAAGCAGGCAACCTTGAAGTGAAAACACTTGGTAGAGGCTTTGCATGGCTTGATACAGGTACTGTGGATTCTCTTATAGATGCGGGAAACTTTGTAAAGACTATTGAAACTCTGCAGGGTATCAAAATTTCTGCACCTGAAGAAATCGCTTACAATATGCACTGGATTACAAAGAAAAAACTTATTGAATCAGCAAACAAATACGGCAAATCCTCTTACGGTCAGCATCTTATGAGAGTTGCAGAGGGCAAAATTCTCTATGCAGACAAACCCGGACAGAGACCTCATTGGGGCCGTGAAGATGAAGAGCCGAAAGGAAAATAAAAGATGAACATTATCGAAACGTCCCTTGATGGTGCATTTATTATTGAACCGAAAGTGTTCGGTGACCACCGCGGTTGGTTTATGGAAAGCTACAATAAGAATGCACTTAAAGAGGCAGGCATTGATATAGATTTTGTGCAGGATAATCGCTCATTTTCCCAGAAGAAAGGGACTTTGAGAGGACTGCACTGTCAGACGAATCCCAAATGTCAGGCAAAGCTTGTAACCTGTATCAAAGGTGCAGTGCTTGATGTTATTGTTGACATAAGAGAGGGTTCACCTACTTATCTCAAATGGATTTCCGTTGAACTTACAGAGGAAAACAAAAAACAGCTTTTTGTTCCCAAAGGATTTTTACACGGATTTATTACATTGACAGAAAATGTTGAATTTTCATATAAGGTTGACGACTACTATTCACCTGAAAACGACAGAAGTATATGTTACTGTGATGAAACATTCGGAGTGGATTGGAAAAACGACAATCCTGTTCTCAGCGAAAAAGATCTGAATGCACCTAAGTTTGAAGACAGTGATGTGAGATTTTTCTATGAAAGGGCGGAAGTCCTGAAATGAAAATTCTCGTAACAGGTGTCAAAGGTCAGCTTGGTCACGATGTAGTGGAAGAACTTCTGAAAAACGGAATTGAAGCAATTGCTTGTGACAGAGAAGAATTTGACCTTACAGATAAAAGTGCAACGGAAAGCTTTATTCTTAACAAAAAGCCTGACGGAGTAATTCACTGTGCGGCATATACTGCAGTTGATAAGGCTGAGGACGAAGAAGAACTCTGCAGAAAAATCAATGCAGAGGGCTGTCTTTATATTGCAACTGCCTGTGAAAAAATCGGTGCTAAAATGATTTATGTGAGCACAGATTATGTTTTCGGCGGTGACGGCGAAGAGCCTTACCAGGTTGACGATGAAAAAAATCCTCAGAACATATACGGTAAAACAAAGCTTGAGGGTGAAAAAAATGCCCTTGAAAATTGTTCAAGAGCATTTGTGGTGAGAACCTCATGGGTTTACGGTATAAACGGCAATAATTTCGTAAAGACAATGCGCCGTCTTGCTGAAACGAGAGATGAACTGAGCGTAGTTGCAGACCAGATTGGTTCACCTACATACACAAGAGATTTGGCAGTGCTTCTTGTTTCAATGATTCAGAGTGAAAAGTACGGAGTTTATCACGCCACAAATGAAGGTTTTATGAGTTGGGCAGAATTTGCGGAAAACATAATGAAAAAATCAGGACTTTCCACTAAGATAAATCATATTCCCACATCGGAATATCCCGTGAAAGTAAAAAGACCTTTAAATTCAAGACTTTCAAAGAAATGTCTTACAGATAATGGTTTTTCACTTTTACCAACGCAGGACGATGCTTTGGCAAGGTATATTGAAGAACTTAATAAGGAATAAAAAATAACGGCAGACTGAAAAGTCTGCCGTTTTCTTTGTGTTAAACTTTTATTCTGCGGGTTCGTCTTCTTCGATTTCTACAGATTCATCGTCCTGTGCACATTCTGCACAGTCACAGATTTCTCCATCTCCGTCAAAGCAGCAAACGTCTTCACATTCTTCGCAAGTGCAAACGTCTTTTTTGCAGAAATATTTAGTAATCAGATAATATGCTGCTGCAACAACACCTGCTACAGCCACGATAGCGCCGATAATTTTAAGTGCTTTTTTCATTTGTATTACCTCCGTCGGGTTTTTACGGTATAAATTTTACACCATTACAATTACATTATACAGCCAAAAAGTCAAAAGTCAATATTTGTTAAAGTATTTTAACAAATGAAATTATTTTGTTGCTTTTTCAATTGCCTGTGCGATGTCGGCGATGATGTCATCTGCATCTTCAATACCTACAGAGAATCTGATAAGGTCTTCCGCCACACCTGCTTCTTCAAGCTGCTGAGATGTCAGCTGTCTGTGGGTTGTACTTGCAGGATGGAGAACACAGGTTCTGCAGTCTGCAACGTGTGTTGCGATTGTTGCCAGTTCAAGTGAATCCATAAACTTTGTTGCGGCTTCTCTTCCGCCTTTGATGCCGAAAGAAACAACGCCGCTTGTGCCTGAGGGCATATATTTCTGAGCAAGTGAGTAATATTTGTTGCTTTCAAGTCCGGGATAGTTTACCCAGGAAACGTTTTCGTTTGCTTCAAGGAACTGAGCCACTTTAAGAGCGTTTTCACAGTGTCTGGGAACTCTGAGGAAAAGTGTTTCAAGGCCCAGGTTAAGAAGGAAAGCATTGTGAGGAGAGGGGATAGAGCCCAAGTCTCTCATAAGCTGTGTTACACATTTTGTGATGTATGCACCTTTTCCGAAGCGTTCCGTGTAAATAACTCCGTGGTAAGAATCATCGGGAGTTGTAAGTCCGGGATATTTGTCAGATGCATTCCAGTCGAAGTTACCGCTGTCAACAATAACACCGCCGACCTGTGTTGCATGACCGTCCATATATTTTGTTGTTGAATGTGTTACGATGTCTGCACCGAATTCGAAAGGTCTGCAGTTGATAGGTGTGGGGAATGTGTTGTCAACAATAAGGGGAACGCCGTGAGCGTGAGCAACTTTTGCAAAAAGTTCAATGTCCAGAACATTGAGTGAGGGGTTTGAAAGAGTTTCTGCAAAAACAACTTTTGTGTTTTCTTTGAAAGCAGCGTTCAGTTCTTCCTCTGTTGAATCGGGATTTACAAAAGTAAAGTCGATACCCAGCTTTTTCATTGTAACTGAGAAGAGGTTGAATGTACCGCCGTAAATTGCAGCAGATGCTACAACGTGGTCACCTGCTGAACAGATGTTGAAAACTGAGTAGAAAGATGCTGCCTGACCTGATGAAGTAAGAACTGCCGCAACACCGCCCTCAAGAGCTGCGATTTTTGCTGCAACTGCATCGTTAGTGGGGTTCTGGAGTCTTGTGTAGAAATAGCCTTCTGCTTCAAGGTCGAAAAGTTTACCCATTTCCTCACTGCTTTCGTATTTGAAAGTAGTGCTCTGTGTAATGGGAAGAACTCTGGGTTCACCGTTTTTGGGAGTGTATCCTGAATGTAAGCATTTTGTATTTATTTTCATTTTTGTTACTTCCTTTTTGTATTAATCAGCAAGAAATTTCTTCATCACATCGGGACCGAAGTCAACGAATTTTCCGCTCATCTTTGCTGTTTTTTCATTGATTGAACTGAACGTGTTTTCCTTTTCGCCTTTTTTATGATAAATCATAAAAGGTACGGGGTCTGAGGAATGTGTTGCAGTTACGATAGGTGTAGGATGGTCGGGAAGAATAAGGATTTTGTAATCGTCGAATTTTTCAAGACCATCTATTATTATGGGCAGAACTTTCTCGTCAATCATTTCAATTGAGCGTACCTTGTTCTTTGCCTCACGTCTGTGACCGCATTCATCGGGTGCTTCAAAGTGAACATAGACAAAATCGCAACCTGAGTTAAAATCTTCAACAGCCTGTTTTGCTTTGCCTTCAAAGTTTGTGTCTATGTAACCTGTTGAGCCGGGTACATCAGGCGTTTTCATTCCTGCACACTGACCGATACCTTTAAGCAGGTCAACTGCTGAAATGATACTGCCTTTAAGACCGAATGTTTCTTCAAAAGAGGGGAGCATAGGCTTCTTGCCTTCACCCCAAAGCCAGATTGAGTTAGCGGGAAATTTGCCCTCAGCCATTCTTTTGATGTTTACAGGATGTTTCATAAGGAAATCGTAACTGTCTTTCATCATCTGAATCAGGTCTTTTGCGTTTTCGCTTGTTGAAAGGTACTGTCCTACAACCTGACCTGAAATATCGTGAGGAGGAGTCATTGAGCCCAGGTCCACTGTACCTTTGTGCCAGATAAGGCAATGTCTGTACTGAACTCCTGCATAGAATTTAAAGATGTCATTACCGAAGTGTTCTTCTACAGATTTGATGATTTCTGCTGCTTCAGGTGTGGAAATGTCACCGCCTGAATAGTCAACCATTGTTTTGTCGCAGTAGTTTTCTTCGTCTGACAGAGAAACAAGATTACATCTCAGAGCGATATCATCGTCAAGCATCTTGACACCGATGCTTACTGCTTCAAGGGGAGAACGCCCTGTGTAATATTTTTTCGGGTCATATCCGAGAACACTCAGGTTTGCAACGTCACTGCCGGGTTTAAGGCCGTCAGCAACAGTTCTTACAAGACCGATTTCACCTTTTGATGCAAGACGGTCAAAGTTAGGTTTGTTTGCCGCTTCCATAGGTGTTTTGCCGCCAAGTTCTTCTACGGGAAGGTCTGCCATTCCGTCGTAGAGGATAACTGCATACTTCATATATTTCAACTCCTTGTGGATTATTCTCATACTAATATATCATATCATTTTTTTTAGTCAAAATCAACATACAGTTAAATAAATATTTATAATTGTTATTTATAGACAATGATTCTTAGTTGTGATATAATTTTGTTATAATTGGGTAAGGTGGATTTTATGAGAATTAAAGTTTTACATAAGGGCTTTAATTTTTCCCAGGACGGGCCGGGCAACAGGCTTGTTTATCATCTTCAGGGGTGCAATTTCTTTTGCCCCTGGTGTTCAAATCCCGAAAGCATCGCTTTTGAGGGAACAAGGATGATTTGTGACGAAAAAGAAAAGTTATCCTGCGAAGAATATGATACAGAAGAAATATTCAGTGAAATTCTGTCGGGAAAAATGATGATGTTTTCAGGTGGTGGAGTGACTTTCACAGGCGGAGAGCCTACCGTTCAGTTTGAAGCACTGAAAGAACTGCTTTCAAAATGCAAAGAAGCAGGAATAAACACTGCAATTGAAACAAATGCGTCACACTCAAAGTTCTGTGAACTGAACGAGCTTATCGATTATATGATAGTTGACCTGAAACATTATGACTGTGAAAAACATAAAAACGTAATCGGCACGTCAAATGAAAGAACGGTTGAAAATATCAGGGAAGTTTCACAAAAAAGAAAGCAACTACTCGTACATATTCCGCTTATCGGCGGATTCAATTCTTCAGCAGAAGATGCTGAAAAATTTGCAGAACTCATAAAATCTTTCGGTAATGAAGAAATTGACGTTGAAGTGTTAAGGTATCACGAATACGGCAAAGATAAGTGGGCTCAATGTTCAATGGAATATAAAATGTCGGATGCTCATCTGACAGATGAAGAATACGAAAATTTTATAAGCGTTCTTAAACAGAATGGTATTTCCATAATCAAGACATAAAGCGGAGATGATTAAAATGGTAATCAAAGAACTTTACAAACAAAATGAAATCACAGAAAAAGCAAAGGCTCTTTTTAAAGAAGAAAGAAGCCTTATGCGTCTTGACGGCTGGCTTATTGCCAGAGAAACCGCATATCTTCACAGTGAAGAGTTCGCATCTCTCGATAAGGAAATGAGAGCAGCAAAGGAGCTTGAAGCAATAATTGAAAGACTTCCTCTTTCAATCAGCGACCATGCAATTTTTGCAGGTACACAGAGAGATGCTTTCGCAAGAAGCTATGCTCTTATTAATCCTTCTTTCAGGGTTGAAACTTTCTCGGGTTATTGCGACCCTACTGCAGTTTACAACGACATCGAACCTAATGAGGAATTCCCTAAAGAGAGAATCGATGCAGTAAGAGAGTTTACAAAGAAGACAGACTATGTAAGAACTCTTATGGAAATGTACAATAAATATGAAGACTACACAGGTGAAGTTGCATTCTTCATCGAACAGGTTACAGGACACCTTATTCCTGATTTCAGGCCTGTGCTTAAATACGGTCTTGATAAAATCATTGCAGACATCAGAGAAAAAATGTCAGCAGAAACAAGTGATAAAAAGAAAACAAATTACGAAGCATTTATAATAACACTTGAAAGCACAAAGAGACTTGCCGAGAGATATGCGTGCCTTGCAGAAAGCAAAATGGCTGATGCAGACGGAGACAGAAAGGAACAGCTTTCACTTCTCGCAACAACTCTCAGAAAAGTTCCCGCTTCAGGCGCGGAAAGTCTTTATGAAGCAATTCAGTCATTTATTCTTCTCTGGCAGGTAATGTGTCTTGAACAGGCACCCAATCCCTTTGCTTTCTCAGTAGGTAATGCAGACAGAATCTTTGAACCTTACAGACAGATGAGCGGTGAAGACAGAGAAACAACTGCCGAACTTCTCAAACATTTCCTTGTATTCTTCAATGTTGCAGACAGAAGCTGGGCAATTTCACAGAGCGTGCTTGTAGGCGGTAAAGCAAGCGACGGCACAGACCTTACAAACGAAACATCTTTCGCTCTGATGGATGCTTATTATGATATGAACTTACCCCAGCCGATTCTCTCTGCTAAGTTACATAAAAACACACCCAAAGAAATGTACCGCGAAATGGGTAAATTCTTCTTTACTCCCGGTGTGCTTACTCCTTCTCTGTTTAATGACGATGCGCTTTTTGCAGTGCTTAAAAATGCAGGTAAGGATGCAGAAGATTTAGAGGACTACTCTGTTGCAGGTTGTCAGGAACCTCTTATTATGGGTAAAGACAACGGCAACACAACAAACTCATGGTTCAATCTTGCAAAGATTCTTGAACTTGTTCTCAACAACGGCTGTTCAACTATTACAGGCAAAAAGATTGACACAGTTACAACAGAGACAGATGCGAAAAAACTTCTTCAGAATATCCGTGAAGAATTCTATAAAAACGCAGATTATTTTGCAGATAAAATGTGCGATGCAGCAAACGGAGCATCAATTGCAATTTCCGAGCTTCCAGTACCTTTCCTCAGTGTATTTATGGGTGGTGTCGAAACAGGCATTGATATGCGTGATACAAAAGAACAGGGTACAAAGTATAACGGAAGCGGTTGTCTTATTCACGGCCTTTCAATTATTGCTGACTCATTTGTTGCAATCGACTGTTTCCTGAAAGATTATCCCGATGATGCAGAAAGACTTCTTAATGCTCTGAAAAATAATTTTGAGGGTGAAGAAGAACTCAGAGAATATCTTTCTTCTTGTCCCAAGTTCGGCAACAATAACGTGATTGTTGACAGAGAAGCAGCAGAAATCGCATCAAAGATTTCTGATATGATATCTTCAAAGAAAAACTATCTTGGCAATCCTTTCCGTCCTGACTGGTCAAGTCCCTCAACACACCTGACTTACGGCTATTGGGTAGGTGCAACTCCCGACGGCAGAAAAGCACGTGAACAGCTGGGCTACGGTATTGACCCCCTTTACGGAGAAGCAGGTTCAGGTCTCGGATTCAGAATGCTGTCAACATTCAAGCTTCCCTTTGAAAAGTTCTGCGGAGGTTATGCTTCACACTTCGGTGTTGACCCCAAATTCTTCTCAGGTAAAGAATATGAGGATAAGGGTGCAGAATTCGGCGAAAGAGTAATTGCGCCTCTCTTCTTCAACGACCTGAACGAAGATATTGCACCTTTCTATTTATATGTAAACGTAACAACTCCCGAAACATTGAGAAAAGTTCTTGCAGACCCGCAGAAATACGCACCGAGCGGAGTTTATATTATGAGAATACACGGCACATTCGTAAACTTCCTTGATTTGTCACCTGCAATTCAACAGGATATCATCAAACGTCTTGACCTTGAGTCAACGAGGTTATAAGTTATGAAAACCATAGGACTCGATATCGGTACAACTACAATATGTGCAATAGTGATTGATGCATCAGACGGAAAGGTGCTTAAGAGCGTAACTTTACCCAATGACACTTTCCGTACAGATGTAAAACCCTTTGAAAAAATACAGGCCCCTGAGAAAATCCTTTTAAAAGCAACGGCTCTGGTTGATGAGTTTCTCGGTGAGTTTGAGGATGTTGTTTCAATCGGTGTTACTGGTCAGATGCACGGACTTATGTATATAAATGAAAAAGGTGAGTCACTGAGCGGCCTTTATATCTGGCAGGATGCATCAGCAAACGAAATTTATAAAGACGGCAAAAGTTATGCTCAGTATCTTACTGAACTGACAGGCTATAAAATGGCATCAGGATTCGGCGCAGCAACATATTTTTATCATACTATAAATAATATGGTGCCTGAGTCTGCAACTAAAATCTGCACCATACACGATTATGTTGCGATGAAACTTGCAGGTCTTACAGAACCTGTTATGCATACATCAGATGCGGCAAGCTACGGCTTGTTTGACATAAAAAATGCACGTTTTGATGAGACGGCAATTGTAAAAGCGGGACTCAGAGTTGATATGTTCCCCGAAGTTACAAACGAAAACAGGATTCTCGGTAAAAAAGACGGTAGAATTCCTGTCAGCGTTGCAATCGGAGACAACCAGGCAAGTTTCCTGGGCTCTGTATGTGACGTTGAAGATTGTCTTCTTATCAACGTGGGAACGGGAAGTCAGATTTCCTTTGCAACAAAATCCGAAACTGCACCTGCAGGTCTTGAAATCAGACCCTGTGTGGGTGAAGAGAAGATTATGGTTGGCTCATCTCTCTGCGGAGGTCGTGCTTTTGCACTTCTTGAAAAGTTCTTCCGTGAAACTGCAGAGCTGGTGACAGGTAAGAAATGTGATTCTGCCTACAAGGGAATTGACATGTTTCTTGAAAAAACGTCAGAGGTTGAAAACCCCGTAATTTTCTCAACTCTTTTCTGTGGAACAAGGGAAAATCCTGAAAAGAGAGCAAGTATTGAAAATCTGGGTATTGACAATTTTACGCCGGGACATCTGGTTTACGGTGTAATGAACGGTATGGCGGAAGAACTCAACGAAATGTACAGAACAGGCATTTCGGTGTGTGAAGAGAGACCCCGTCAGCTTATCGCATCAGGCAATGGTATCAGAAAAAACAAGACTCTGCAGAGGATTGTGTCGGATATTTTCGGAATGGAGATGAAAATACCGAAACACAAAGAGGAAGCAGCATACGGAAGTGCTATTTTTTCCTTGACATCGGCAGGAATTTGTGATACGATACAAAGTGCATTACAGTTAATTCAGTACGAGAGTTAACTGAAAATTTTAAGGAGGAAAATCCAAATGAAAAAAGTATTATCAATTCTTATGGCAGTATTGATGGTTGCTTCAATGTTCAGTGTAGTAGCATTCGCTGAAGATGCAGCAGAAGAAACAAAACCCGTATGTACTTACTTTGTCGGTGGCGCAAAAGGCACTCAGACAGCACTCGGCGGTTCAAAAGGTAAGAACGAAGCAAACGCTCTTGCTTTCTCATGCTTTGACCTTGAAGGCCGTGGCGGTAACAAAGTTATCCCCGCAATCAACAGAGATGTTACATCAGGTAAATACTCAGCAATTGAAATCATCGTAGTAGGTGGTTCACTCACAGCAGTTGAATTTGAAGCTCT
>JAZRQI010000094.1:0-2744 GCA_045649705.1 Acutalibacteraceae bacterium | reverse complement strand
ATGAGTTCTGCCTGTTTCAAGGTGTATCCTGAGCAGTGTTCTTTTACCGTCTGTAACCTCTGCAGTATAGTGAGTTACTGCCCTGTCGCCCTCATCACCTGCTGCACGGATAGTCTTCATAGGGTCAGGTCTGTAAATAGGTTTATCAATTGTGCCTGAGCCTGTGTATTTACCCTCTGCAATGGCAAGGTATTCCTTTTCAACGCCACCTTCCGAAAGTCTTGATGCCGCATAACCATTAAGTGCCATCATCATAAGTCCCGAAGTGCCTTTGTCAAGTCTGCCTACTGCCCTGAAAACTGCAGATTTGTTCTTTGAAATCAGATATCCCGCAACAACGTTGGCAAGTGTGTCACCTTGGTGGTTATGTGTAGGATGAACGGCAATAAACGGACTCTTGTTCACTATGAGCAAATCCTCATCCTCATACACAACCTGAAGTTCACCGTTACGTGCCTCAGCACTGCTTTCACCCTCAGGGATATTAACTGTCAGCACGTCACCTGTATGTATTCTGTCAATAGTTCTTATATGCTCTCCGTTAAGAAGTATCCCCTCAGGTATAGTCTTTAAACTTGCAACAAGTCTTGCTGAAAGTTGTGCTTTACCCCTGAGATACCACAGCACCTTGTCACCGTCATATTCACTTGTAATTACATAGTCAATTTTCCTCATACGATTCACCTTATTTATTATACCATATATACCATACAGTAACAATAAAATATAAAAAATTAGTACAAATTATCAAAAAAGTATTGAAAAATCCTCTCATTGTGGTATCATTAACTTAAATCCTAACCGGGAGGTTTTAAAGATATGGAAAAGAAATTAAAAGTCGGCATTATCGGCTGCGGAGGCATCGCCAACGGCAAGCATATGCCCGCATTGCAGAAGCTCAGCGACAAAGTTGAAATGGTTGCTTTCTGTGACATCATAGAAGAAAAAGCAATCAATTCTGCAGAGAAATTCGGTACACCCGATGCAAAAGTCTATACTGACTACAAAGAACTTCTTAAAGATGAAACAATTGACCTTGTTCACGTGTGCACACCTAACCGTTCACACAGTTTTATCACTGTTGACTCACTTGAAGCAGGTAAACACGTAATGTGCGAAAAGCCTATGGCTAAAACTTATGCCGAGGCTCAGAAAATGCTTGAAGCTGCTCAGAGAACAGGCAAAAAACTTACAATCGGTTACCAGTCACGTTGCAGATCTGATTCTATTTACCTCAAAGAATGCTGTAAAAACGGTGAACTGGGTGAAATCTATTTTGCTAAAGCTCACGCTCTCAGAAGACGTGCAGTTCCTACATGGGGTGTTTTCCTTAACGAATATGAACAGGGCGGTGGTCCTCTTATCGACATCGGAACACACGCACTTGACCTTACACTCTGGATGATGGATAACTACAAACCCAGAATGGTTGTAGGTACTTCTTATAAAAAGCTCGGAAAACAACAGGGCACTGCAAACGCTTGGGGCGACTGGGATCCTGAAAAATTCACAGTTGAAGATTCAGCTTTCGGTTTTGTTGTTATGGAAAATGGTGCAACAATTGTTCTTGAATCAAGCTGGGCTCTTAACATCAGAAATCCCATCGAAGCTGCAACAACTCTTTGCGGTACAAAGGGTGGCGCAGATATGCTTGACGATGACCTTAAACTTAACTATGTTAAAAACAACCGTCAGGTTGTTGAAACACCTGACTTCAATGCAGGCGGCGTAGCTTTCTATGACGGCGCAAAAATGGATCCTTCAGAACTTGAAGCACGTCTCTGGATTGACGCTATCATCAACGATACAGAAGTTAACACAAAGCCTGAACAGGCTATTGTTGTTACTCAGATTCTTGAAGCAATTTACGAATCAGCAAAAACAGGCAAACCTGTTTACTTAGCATAAGGAGAAATATACAAATGAAACTTGCAGTACAACTTTATTCACTCAGACACGATTACACAAACGGTGAAGAATTCCTTGAAATTCTCGGCAAAGTCAAAGAACTCGGCTTTGACGGCGTTGAATTTGCAGGATTTGCAGGACTTGAACCTGAAGTTATAAAAGCAAGACTTGACGAACTCGGTCTTGTAGCAGTTGGTTGCCATATGGGACTTGATGACCTGAAAGCAGACAAACTTGAAAAAACAGTCAAAATCGCAAAGGCACTTGATATGAAAAACATCGGTATCGGCGGTGCACCCCACAGCACAGAGGAAGAAGTAAAAATCCTTAATGATGTTTACGGCTACGCAAACCAAAAGTATGCTGACGAGGGAATTAAATTCTACTACCACAACCACACAGAAGAATACGAAATCAAATTCGGTGACAGATACTGTATGGACGTTATTGCTGACAAGGCATACCTTGAAGTAGATACATACTGGAGCTTCTGCGGCGGTGCAGACAACTACAAATACATCACAGAAAACAAAGACAAAATCGTTCTTCTCCACATCAAAGACGGTATCGACAGAAAGCCTACTGCTCTTGGTGAAGGCAACAACGATTTGCTCTCAGTTTTCAAAGCTGCAAAAGATGCAGGTATTGAATGGCTTGTACTTGAAAATGATGATCCCGTACCCACAGGTATCGAAGACATCACAAGAAGTATGGCTTATTTCAAAGCTAATCTTTAATTTCAGAGGTGCAGACAAATGAAACTTGGCGTTTTTACAACTCTTCTCAGCAACAAATCACTTGACGAAGCGTTGGCATATTTTAAATCAAAAGGCATT
>JAZRQI010000093.1:0-1764 GCA_045649705.1 Acutalibacteraceae bacterium | reverse complement strand
CTTTTTTCAGATTATTCCCTGAATGTATCACAGATTCTGCTTACAAAATACGTTCTTCTTGAAGACAGAAAAAAGAACGTTGAAAATGCAGTTGAAAGACTTCTTGAGCTTGGGACAATCCCTGTTGTCAACGAAAATGACACGGTTGCCATTGACGAGTTGGAACTTGAAATGGGTGAAAACGACTCACTTGCTGCAATTATGGCAAAGGTAGCAAAGGCTGATATGCTTGTTATTCTCTCAGACATTGACGGTCTTTACGATAAAAATCCCAAGGAAAACGAAGACGCTCACCTTATCCGCGTTGTTGACGGCGTTACAGACGAAATCAAAAAGAGCGCAGGTGGAGCAGGTTCAAATCTCGGCACAGGTGGTATGATTACAAAGCTGAAAGCCGCAGAAATTGCAAATGAAGCGGGTATTGATATGGTAATTATGAACGGTGATAAGCCTGAAAAATTGTATGACCTTTTAGAAGGTAAGCCTATCGGTACTTATTTTAAAGGGGTGAAGAAATGAGTTACATACTCACTCTCGGCGAAAATGCAAAAAAAGTAAAAAACGAATTGATGTGTGCATCGACAGGTAAGAAAAACGATGCTCTCATAAAAATCTCAGAGGAACTGAGAAACAACATAGATTTAATCATTGAAAAGAATAACATTGACCTTGAAAATGCAGTGGAAAACGGTATGTCAAAGTCAATGCAGGACAGACTTAAGCTTGATGAAAAAAGGATTACTGCAATTGCAGATGCCTGTGTGAATCTTTCAAAGCTTGATGACCCTGTGGGTGAAATAGTAGGCGGAGGGGTAAGACCTAACGGAATGAAAATCGAGAAAGTACGTGTTCCTATGGGTGTTATCGGTATCATCTACGAGGCTCGTCCCAATGTTACGGTTGATGCTGCATCCTTGTGTCTCAAAAGCGGTAACACAGTAATTCTCCGAGGCGGTAAAGAGGCTTTTGAAAGCAATAAAATCCTTATGAAGCTGATGCGCAATGCAGTGGAAAAAGCAGGTTTTTCACCTGACATTATGCAGTTGGTTGAAGACACATCAAGGGAAACTGCAACAGAGATGATGAAGTTAGACGGCTACATCGACGTGCTTATTCCCCGTGGCGGTGCAGGACTTATTTCATCTGTTGTGAAGAATGCAACAGTCCCCGTCATTGAAACAGGCACAGGCAACTGTCATCTGTATGTTGACGAAAGTGCAGACCTTACAATGGCAGTTGACATTCTCAATAACGGCAAAACACAAAGACCTTCAGTCTGTAATGCACTTGAAAGTCTGCTTGTAAATGAAAAAATCGCAAGTGAATTTTTACCTCTTGCAAAACAAAAGCTTGATGAAAGTAATGTGGAAATAAGAGGCTGTGAGAAAACAAAAGAAATTCTTCCTGATGTTGTCCTTGCAACTGAAGAAGATTACGGAACAGAATTTCTTGACTACATAATTTCAGTGAAAGTTGTGGCTGACGTTGACGAAGCAATAAGCCACATTTCAGAATACACAACAGGACACAGTGAATGTATTGTCACTAAGAGTCTTGAAAATGCAGAGAAATTCCAGATGTCAATTGACGCTGCGGCAGTGTATGTGAACTGCTCAACACGTTTTACAGACGGTGAGGAGTTCGGACTCGGTGCAGAAATCGGAATTTCAACACAGAAGCTTCACGCAAGAGGACCTATGGGACTTCGTGAACTTACAACAACAAAATATTTAATTTCAGGAAAGGGACAAATAAGGTGAGAAC
>JAZRQI010000092.1:0-7083 GCA_045649705.1 Acutalibacteraceae bacterium | reverse complement strand
GTCTGCATCTTCATTTGTATTGAAGGCAAACGTTTTGACGGACACACCAAGGCTGCAGAAGCGCTCGAAAAGGGTGCGGCGGCAGTTGTAGTTCAAAAAGATCTCGGGCTTGAAAATCAGATTCTTGTTGAAAATACAAGAAGCGCATATGCCCGCATCTGTGCCGCGCTTTTCGGCCATCCCGAAAGAGAGCTTAAAATCATAGGTGTTACGGGAACAAACGGAAAAACGACCTCCTGCTTTATTCTCAAATCCATCCTTGATGGCATGGGTCACAAAACAGGTCTTATCGGAACTGTCAAGAATATCGTTGGCGATAAGGAATATCCTGCTTCGCTCACAACACCCGACTGCTATGAGCTTTTCGGGCTTTTCAAAGAAATGGTTGATTGCGGATGCGAATACTGTGTTATGGAGGTTTCCTCACAGGCACTTTCTCAGGAAAGGGTAGCACCAATCACATTTGATTTGGGTCTCTTTACAAACCTGACACAGGACCACCTTGATTATCACGGCACAATTGAAAATTACAAAGCGGCAAAACACATTCTCTTTGAACAGTGCAGAAAAGTTGTTGTGAACGATGACGACTCAGCCGCTGAATATATGAAGTCTGATATCGATGCAGAAGTTGTAACATTCTCAATCCGAAACAACTCATCAGACTATACTGCAAAAAATCCCGTTCTTACAGATAAAGCAGTATCTTACGAGCTTGTGGGAAATTCAATGATTTCAAGAATGAAACTTAATATTCCCGGTGAATTTTCAGTTTATAACTCAATGTCAGCAGCAGTTGCAGCAAAGGAATTAGGTGTTGACATTGACGTGGCAAAAAGAGCGTTGTCAACCTCAAAGGGTGTCAAGGGCAGAATGGAAACAGTAGATGTTGACACACCTTACACAGTAATTATTGACTATGCACATTCACCTGACGGACTTATAAACGTTCTGACATCACTCAGAAAAGTTTATACAAGAAAAATCATCGCAGTATTCGGTTGCGGCGGTGACAGAGATAAAACAAAACGACCCATTATGGGTGAAATAGTGGGAAATATGGCAGATGTAGCAGTAGTGACATCTGACAATCCCAGAAGTGAAGACCCGCAGATGATTATTGAAGACATCCTTGCAGGTATGGAGAAATCAAAAGCAAAAATCCACGTTGAATGCGACAGAACAAAGGCTATCGAAAAGGCTTTGTCAATTGCAAAAAAAGATGACGTTGTTCTCCTTGCAGGTAAAGGACACGAAACTTATCAGATTCTGAATACAGGCAAAATCCACTATGACGAAAGAGAAATTGTCAAAGAAATTCTTTCAAAATAAAAGGAAGACTGAACCATGAAGAAATTGTTACTCAGCGAAATTGCAAAGGCAGTTTCAGGAACATTGAAAGGTGATGACAGAGAAATTTTCTCAATCAGCACCGACACAAGAACAATTGAAAAAGACTCACTTTTTGTGTGCATAAAGGGTGAAAACTTCAATGCCCATCTTTTTGCCGAAAAGGCGGCAGAAAACGGTGCAGTATGTGTTATGGCAGAGGAAGAGGTTGAATGTTCCTGCAGTGTGATTTATGTTTCTTCAACACGTCAGGCACAGCTTGATTTGGCACGTCATTACAGAGAAAAATTCTCACTTCCCGTTGTGGGAATCACAGGCAGTGTGGGTAAAACTACAACCAAAGAAATGATTTCCTGTGTTATGAGCGAAAAATATGAAACTCTCAAAACAGAGGGCAACTTCAATAACGATATCGGTGTGCCGAGAATGATTTTCAGACTTGATGAAAATTATACGGGTGCAGTTCTTGAAATGGGTATGAGCAACCTTGGTGAAATTTCTGTTCTTACAAAGGCTGTAAAACCTACCTGCTCAGTAATAAGCAATATCGGTGTTTCGCATATTGAAAATTTAGGTTCAAGGGAAAACATTCTCAAAGCAAAACTTGAAATTCTTGAGGGTATGGAAGATGGTTCAACATTGTTTGTAAACGGTGATGACGATATGCTCTCTACAGTAAAAAATGACAAGTTCAACATTGTAACTTACGGTGTAAACGCAGAGAATCTTGACTACACCGCAAAAGATATTGTTTCAGACGGTGAAACAACAACTTTCCTGCTTGTTTCAAAGAACATCAGTCAGGAAATCACACTTCCTACAGTAGGCATACATAACGTTTATAACGCTCTTGCAGCTTTTGCAGTGGGTGTTCATCACGGAATCAGTCCTGAACAGTGTGCGACTGCCCTCAGCAGATATACACCCTCGGGAATGCGACAAAAAATTGTTAAAAAGAATGATATAGTATTTATCGAGGACTGTTACAATGCAAGTCCTGATTCACAGAAAGCATCAATGAATGCGCTGATGTCAATTGACGGAAAACGTCATATTGCGGTAATCGGTGATATGCTTGAACTTGGCACATACAGTGAGAAAGCCCACAGAGATGTAGGTGAGTATGCTGCAGAAAAGAAAGTTGATATGCTTTTTACATACGGCAATCAGTCACTTTTTTCAGCAGACAGTGCAAGAAAATCAGGTCTTGAAAATGTTGTTTCTTTTGATGATAAGGAAAAACTTGCAGAAAAGCTTCTGGAAGTCCTCAGAGAAGGTGACGTTGTGTCATTCAAAGCAAGTCGCGGAATGAGACTTGAAGACGTTATCAAAGCAATTTATGAAGGAATGAATTAATAAATGAGCAGTATTTTCGCAATGGTCACAGCGTGTGTTATTGCCTTTGCGGTAACGGCACTTCTTGGATTTGTGCTGATTCCGTGGCTTCATAAACTGAAGTTTGGTCAGACAATTCTTGATATCGGTCCTAAATGGCACAAAAATAAACAGGGTACTCCCACAATGGGCGGAATTATGTTTATTGTCGCAACAGTTGGTGCGATTGCAGTTGTTTTTGTAAGTGACAAAATTATGGGCGGAGACCTTGTAGGCGGTAACAGTATTGTAAAATCAACATATTACACCCGCTTCTGGTCAGGTCTCATAATGGCTCTCGGTTTTGCACTTGTAGGTTTTCTTGATGATTACATCAAGGTTGTTAAGAAAAGGAATTTAGGACTTACCGTTATACAGAAAACAGTTGTTCAGTTTCTTATAATTTTTGCATACCTTATGAGTATGCGTCTTACAGGCGAACAGTCTATGTTTATTCCCTTTGTTGGGAATGTGCCTATGGGCTGGTTCTATTGGATTTTCGGAATATGTGTAATTTACGGTGCAATAAATGCAGTTAATTTCACAGACGGTATTGACGGACTTTGTTCGTCAGTAACGGTCACAGCCGCAATTTCTTTTATAGTAATTGCGTTTATGAGAAAGAATATGGGTGCAGGACTTCTTTCAAGTGCATTGCTTGGAGGTTGTGCAGGATTCCTTGTGTGGAACCGTAACCCTGCAAAAGTATTCATGGGTGACACAGGCTCAATGTTCCTGGGCGGAATGGTAGTTGCAATTTCTTATGCCCTTGAATGTCCTCTTATCTTACTTTTTACAGGTATTGTCTATGTTATAGAGGCAATGAGCGATGTAATACAGATAGGTTATTTCAAACTTACTCACGGAAAAAGAATTTTCAAAATGGCACCTATTCACCATCATTTTGAAATG
Organism: Acutalibacteraceae bacterium; assembly: GCA_045649705.1. Classification (GTDB taxonomy): domain Bacteria; phylum Bacillota; class Clostridia; order Oscillospirales; family Acutalibacteraceae; genus SIG575. Next base: position 3,447 of record JAZRQI010000092.1, on the reverse strand, counting down.
TCAGGATGGAATGAAAAGAAAATCGTAGCAGTTTTCAGTTTTGTTAATGCTCTCGGTGGTCTGGCAGGAATACTTTTAATGTACTACGGCAAATAATTATAATTTTAATGCATAACAAAGGAGGCGGTATAATGGACAATCAAAGAACTGTACAGAGAGAAAGCAGTCTCAAGGTTCTTTTCTTCGGTCACAAGACGGGAAAAGGTATCGGTCAGTTCAGACAGGATGGTGCACTTGATACGATTTTTCTCATCCTTGTTATGTATATGGTTGTTATCGGCACTGTGATGATGTTTTCTGCAGGGTATGTAAAGGCGGAAAATGATTTCGGTGACCCTTATTATTTCCTGAAAAGACAGATACTTTATCTTGCTATCGGCATACCGGCTATGTTGTTGGCATCAAAAGTGAAAGTATCGATGCTTAAAAGATATTCATTTACAATTTTTACCGTTGCTTTGATTTTGCTTGTTGTGGTATTGTTTTACCATACGGATATACAGAGTTCAGACGGTGACCAGTATAAACGTTGGATTCCACTCGGACCAATAACGTTGCAGCCGTCAGACGTGGCAAAGTTTGCAGTAGTTGTTTTTCTTGCAACACTTATGGATAACAACAAAAAGCGTCTTGAAAACGACTGGAAATTTATGATACCTCTTATGGGTATTGTTGTTCTTATAGCAGGACTTGTTGTTCTTGAAAATCACTTCTCAGCAACATTCCTTATTTTTGCAATCGGTGTTGCAATGATGTACCTTGGCGGCGGTAAACAGTGGGTATTCATCCTTGGTCTTTCCGTTGCAGTGTTGGGAATAGTTTTCCTTATTGTCAATATGGAGGTTCTTCCCCAGTATGTTCAGGCACGACTTAAAGGTTGGCTTGACAGAGACTATGACCCATTAGGTCACAGATGGCAGACAAATCAGTCCCTTTACGCAATCGGTTCAGGCGGACTTTTCGGTGTAGGACTTGGTAATTCAAAGCAGAAACACCTTTATCTTCCCGAACCTCAGAACGACTTCGTTTTCTCCGTAATCTGTGAAGAATTAGGTTACATCAGAACAGTTCTGTTCGTGATTATACCTTTTGCACTTCTCATTCTCAGAGGTTTCCAGATTGCGATGAAGCTTAAAGACCATTATTCATCACTTGTAGTTATGGGTATTATGGTTCAGGTCGGTTTACAGGCATTCTTCAACATTGGCGTTGTTACGGGAATGCTTCCGAATACAGGTATCAGTCTTCCGTTCTTCTCATTCGGTGGTACGGCATTGATACTACTCCTCGGAGAAATGGGCTTCATACTATCAGCGTCGCGACAACCTAACTCGATTGAAAAGTAAAGGATTTGATAAATATGTTAAACAGTAAAAAAATTGTTTTTACAACAGGTGGAACAGGCGGTCATATCAACCCCGCACTTGCAGTTGCAGGTGAAATCAGAAGAAAATATCCTGATGCACAGATTCTTTTTGTAGGTACATCAGACAGACTTGAAACAAAGCTTGTGCCTGACGCAGGATTTGACCTTAAAACAATAGAAATGAGCGGTTTTCAGCGAAAACCAAGCCTTGAAAACCTTAAAAGAAATATACTCACTGTTAAAAGACTTCTTACTGTCACAGGTAAAGTCAAGAAAATTTTCAGTGAATTTACTCCCGATATCGTAATCGGTTTCGGTGGTTATGTCAGCGGTCCCGTTGTTAGAACTGCAGCAAAATTGGGTATTCCCACAGTAATTCACGAGCAGAATGCTTTTCCCGGTGTAACTAACAAAGCACTTGCAAAAATGGTGGACAAAGTTATGCTGACAGCAGCAGAAGCAGAAAAATATATGCAGCCGAAAAATCCCGTTGAAGTCACAGGTCTTCCCGTAAGACACGAAATTGTGGAAGCAGACAGAGATTTTTCACGTGCTGAACTTGGTCTTGACGAAAGACCTCTTGTCCTGTCAATGGGTGGTAGTCTTGGTGCGAGAACAATCAACGAAGCAATGGTTGATGTTATTGCACGTCTTCAGCCTGAGCATAAATTCAGATTCATCCACGCTACAGGTAAATTCGGCACATGGGTTCCCGATAAGCTTAAAGAAAAAGGTGTTGACCTGACAGATAAGGATATCGAAATCCGTGAGTATATCAACAATATGGACGTGTGTATGTCTGCTGCTGATATTATTATCGGACGTTCAGGTGCAAGTACACTCAGTGAGTTACAGGCAACAGGTAGTGCATCGATTCTTATTCCCTCACCCAATGTTACTGAAAACCATCAGTACCACAATGCAATGGCACTTGTAAATCGCGGTGCTGCGGCAATCATTGAGGAAAAAGACTTGACAGGTGAGGCGCTTACAAATAAGCTTGTTGAAATTTTAAGTGATGAAAATAAACTTTCTTCAATGAGAAAGAATGCAAAAGAAATGGCAATTCTCGATTCTACAGACAGAATCATAAAAATCATCGAAGATACAATCAGATAATTAACAGAAAAAACTCTTCGGCATAGTATAAAATGAGTTATATTTGTCGGAGGGATAGTTGTGGAAAAGCTACTTGTTAACGGTAAGAAAAAACTGTCAGGCGAAATAAAAGTGCAGGGTTCAAAAAACAGTACCTTGCCCATTATTGCGGCAGCAGTGATGTGTGACGGAGAAATTGTTTTACATAATTGTCCGAACCTTACTGACGTAAGTGCCGCAGTGAATATATTGAGTCATCTTGGTTGCAGAATTGTGCGAGAAGACGATACCCTGATAATTGATTCAAGCCTTGTTTCATCGTCGGAAATTCCTGAAAATCTTATGCTTGAAATGCGCTCATCCATAGTTTTTCTCGGTGCACTCCTTGCCCGAACAGGCAAAGCGGTGCTTTCAACTCCGGGTGGGTGTGAAATCGGCGTAAGACCAATAGATTTGCACCTGAAAGCAATGCGGGATTTAGGTGTGGAGATAACGGAAGAAAACGGAAATCTGTTGTGTGAAGCAAAAAACGGAATCAGTGGAACACAATTGAGTCTTGCTTTTCCCAGTGTAGGGGCGACGGAAAACGTGATGCTTGCTGCAAGTATGGGTAAAGGCAGAACGATACTGAGTAATGCCGCAAGAGAACCGGAAATCAAGAATCTTGCGGATTTTCTCACCTTATGCGGTGCAAAGATTTACTTTGCAGGTGAGGGGAGAATAATTATTGACGGAGTAAAGAAACTTCACGGATGCGAGTTTGATGTAATTTCAGACAGAATTGTGGCGTCAACATATATGGCTTGTGCTGCTGTCACAGGAGGGGAACTTGATATTCTCAATTTTCCCGTAAATGATATTTCACCTGTTTTACCGCTTTTTTACACCTGCGGTTGTAAAATAACGGCAGATGAAAACAATCTTCACATCAAAGCACCGAAAAAACTCCGCTCACCCGGTACTGTCAGAACAATGCCTTATCC
>JAZRQI010000091.1:0-1620 GCA_045649705.1 Acutalibacteraceae bacterium | reverse complement strand
TGCTTCGTCGATTTTACCGTCAAGCATAAGCGGTAAATTTTTGCACACCTTTTCGGCAACATCGTGAAGTGTTTTCAGCTCATCGTTTGTAAAACGTGAAAGCACCCAGTCAGCTAAATCTTCCCACTCTGCAGGTTTCTTTCCTACACCTACTTTTATACGGGGGAAATTGTCACTGTTCAAATGATAAATTATGCTCTTGATTCCGTTATGTCCTCCGTCTGAGCCTTTTCTTCTGACACGGATTCTTCCCACATCAAGAGAAATGTCATCATAAATCACAATAACATTTTCAGGTGGTATTTTATAAAACTGTGCAGCATCCCGTACTGCCTCACCGCTGTTGTTCATAAAGGTCTGAGGTTTCATAATAAGACATCTGTGACCTCTAATATCCACATCAGCAAGGAGAGATTTATACTTCAGCTTGTTTATTTTAAAGTCAAGTTTATCTGCGAGGAAATCAAGGCACATAAACCCTGCATTGTGACGAGTAAATTCGTACTTGTCACCGGGATTTCCCAAGCCGACTATTAAAAATTCTGCACCTGATGATGCGAATTCTTTTTTCTTTTTAATTCCAAACATAATTTATTCTTTCATCCTTTTATAAGGTTTCTTTTTTGTTACCCAATCTTCTTTATTTGTCTGTCTTGAACGTGCAATTGCAAGAGCTTTTTCAGGCACATCCTCGGTTACCGTTGAACCTGCTGCAACATAAGCATCCTTGCCTACAGTCACAGGTGCTATCAGATTTACTCCGCAGCCGATGAATGCTCCGTCTTCAATCACAGTTTTATGCTTGTGACGACCGTCATAGTTCACCGTTTTAGCACCGCAGCCTACGTTCACATCTTTGCCTACGTGACAGTCGCCCATATATGAAAGATGTGAGATTTTCGCACCGTCTTCAACAACTGCATTTTTCAGTTCAACAAAGTTGCCTACTCTTGCATTTTCACCGATTACCGTACCCGGTCTTACTCTCACAAAAGGTCCGACTTCTGCACCTTTTCTGATTTCCGAAGAATAACAGTGAGATGAGATTATTTTCACACCCTCGCCTACCGTGCAGTCCTCCACAATTGAATTAGGGCCTATAACAGCATCGGCGGAAATTTTTGTTTTTCCGCCGATTTGTGTATTTGTAAGAATAACTGCAGACTTGTCTATTTCCGCTTCTTCAGAAATAATCACGCCGTCTGTACAAGGAATCTTAACCCCTGACAGTATAAGACCTGCCAGAATTCTTTTGCGATTGTCTTCGTGTTTTTTAAGAATATCAGAAAAATTCTCCATTTCAATATACCCCGTTTGTTTTTTCAGTGGATATATTTTATGAAAAATTTTTCAGAATATTACATTGATTCGGGAGCTTCTATTTTAAGAAGATTCAGAATGTTCTTAATTGTATCGCGTACGCAGATGCAGAGATATACTCTTGCCTGCATAAGTGATTCATCGTCACAAACAACACGACAAGCGTTGTAGAACTTGTGAAAAAGTGTTGCAAGTTCGATAGTGTAACGTGTGATTTTTGCAGGGTCGTATTTCTTGACCGCTTCAACAATTTCACCTGTAAGTGATGCAAGGTGACGGATAATATCCTTTTCTGTTTCA
>JAZRQI010000090.1:0-6937 GCA_045649705.1 Acutalibacteraceae bacterium | reverse complement strand
TCACGCACTAAAGCGTAAATGATATGTATTAAGGAAAAGGTATAGAAGAAATGAAGAAAACGAAGAACTATTGTAATCACACCCGTGTCAGAAAGAACTATCCTCTTTATGACAGAATTACAGCAGATGTGGTTTATGATATTATCAGGTATGCGGAGAAAACATACGCTGATAAACACGCTTTCCAGATTCCTGTTCCCGGTAAAGATGATATTTTCAAGACATATGCAGAGTTTGCAAATGAAATTGAAGGCTTCGGCACATTTGTTCTTTCAAAAGGATTAAAGAAGGATAAAATTGCGATTCTCGGTGAGAACAGCTATGAGTGGCTTATTGCATATTTCTCAACTCTCGGTGGCGGAAATACTGCAGTACCTCTTGACAGAGATCTTCCTGTTGAAGACCTTCTCTACAATGTTACAAATAGCGGTTGCAAAGCAATCATTTATTCAAAGGTTTATGCTGACGTTGTTGAGAAGCTTAAAGAACTTGATTCAGGTATTGAACTCTTCTTCTCAATGGCAGAACAGCCTCAGATGATTGAAGAAGGAAGAAAACTTGTTGAAGCAGGGGACAAGAGTTTTAAAAACGCTGACGTTAAACCCGATGACCTTGCAGCGATTGTTTACACATCAGGTACAACAGGCAGAAGCAAAGGTGTTATGCTCACACAGCGTAATATTGCATCAAACACAGTTTCAGCTTGTCGAAATGCTGACGGTGAAGGTTGCGGTGTTCTTGCACTTCCCTTGCATCACACATTCGGTATGGTGGCAAACGTACTTGTTCCTCTTATTTTTGGTGCACGTATCTATATGACAACAAGCCTGAGAAACATTCAGTCAGATATGGTGAAAATCGGTGCAACTGCCGCTTTCTGTGTACCTCTTATGGCTGAACTTATCTATAAAAAGGTATGGGCAACTGCAAAAGAAAGAGGCAAAGACGAAATTCTCAAAAAGGGTATCAAAATCAGCAATACTCTTATGAAATTCGGTATTGATATCAGAAGAAAACTTTTCAGTGAAGTTCACGAAGCTCTTGGCGGAAACCTTGAACTTTTTGTTTGCGGTGGCGCACCTCTCAGTGAAAGAATTGCTTTTGAGCTTACATCAATGGGTATCAACATCCTTAACGGCTACGGCATTACAGAGTGTTCTCCCATCGTTTCTGTTAACAGAAACTTTGCTAACCGTATCGGTAGTGTTGGTAAGATTCTCGATTGCAACGAAGTTAAAATCAACAATCCTGATGAAAACGGCGTCGGCGAAATTTACGTCAAAGGCTCAAACGTTATGGTTGGTTACTATAATGATGAGGAAGCAACAAAAGAGGCTTTTGATGACGGTTGGTTCAAAACAGGTGACTTAGGTTACGTTGACAAAGACGGTTTCCTTTTTGTTACAGGCAGAATCAAAAACCTTATCATTCTCTCAAATGGTAAAAACGTTTCAGCAGAAGAACTTGAAGAGAAGATTCTTGATGAAATCAATTATGTTGAAGAAGTTATCGTTTATGACGACGATGATAAACTTGCAGCAGAAATTTATCTTGATGAAGGTGCAGAACCTGAAGCAAAAGCAAAAATCAAGAAAGATATCAAGGCTCTCAATGTGAAACTTCCCTCATATAAGAAGATTGCAAAGACTAAAATTCGTGATGAGGCTTTCCCGAAAACCACATCAATGAAGATAAAGAGAAATTATAAAAAGAACAAATAATGGAGGAAAAGAAAATGGAAGAAAAAATGATAGCAGAACTCAAAGCAATTATTGAGGAGTACACTGAAGAAGAACTCCCCGAAATCACAATGGAAACAGCTCTTACAGCAGATTTCGGTCTTAACTCTTTTGAACTCTTTGAAATCATCACAAAAATTGAAGACCAGTATAACGTAACAATTCCTGACAGAGTGCTTATGTCATTCGCAACTGTAGGCGACGTTGTTACATACCTTATGGATGCAACAAGATAAGTAATTATAAAAATCGTTTAACAGCAGAAGTCTGAATGAAAGGCTTCTGCTGTTTTTTATACAGTAGGGCAGAGGTTTGCTCATGCCTTTTGAATAATGATATCATTGGTAACATCGTAGGGGCGATTCACGAATCGCCCGAAAAAAGGATTGTTATTATCTTTGGAACGGGTCATTCGTGAATGCCCCCTACACAAGCTGAAATCGGTGTTTAATAAAATCAGCGTTGCAGACCCAAACTTCTGCATTTTGCATTAAATTATAATTTATATGTATATTCAGATTTTCTGCCTCCCCTTGAAAATGCAAGGGGAGGTGTCATTTTCGTAAGGAAATGACGGAGGGGATTTTTCGTTAAAAACCTTGTCAAATCCTGTCGTTTGAAATTTTTGTGCAACTTCAATAAAAATCTTCAAAAAGGGAAGTGACAAAAAAATAACAAAGGATTTTTTTAGTAAAAAATGTAACCGATTTGTTCCTTGACTTCAAAAATATAATTCTAAAACAGAAAAATAACGTTACAAAAAATGATTGAAAAATCGTTTTTTTAATGGGTTCTTGCAAATTTATAATTGTTGAAAACTCAGAAAAAACATTTATTTTTATTCTAAAACAGAACTAAAACTGTTGAAAACTTTGTTTAAACATCTAAAAACCCCTTATTTTATAGGCTTTTTCCACATTTTCCACATAGTTTTCCACACTTGGCGTTTTTGACGATTTTTCCACATTTGAGATGATTTTTTCCTCAAAAAAGAAAAAATGAGTCCGTAAAAATAAAGTGAGAAAAATCTCTGAAAAACCTAAAATGCAAGATTTTAAAAAAAACTTGCAAACTTAAAAGTTACAACTTTGTAACCTGAAAACTGTCAAGAGTTTTTCAAAAATATTTATTTTTTGTGACTTTCAACAAAAATGAAAAAAATTTCAAAAAAACTGCACTAAACTTTTTTGAAAATCCTTGACAAAACCGATGAATGTTATTATATTATTTTTAGTGAGTGTCTTCACTTATTTCAAGCTACCCTAAACGGAAAGGATGAATACTATGGCATTGGAAAAAATCAAAAACATTATCAGCGAACAGTTTGCCATCCCCGAAGATGACATTACAGCAGACACTGTGTTGCTTGAAGACCTTGATGCAGACAGTCTTGATCTTATCGACCTTGCTATGTCACTTGAAGATTGTTTCGAGGTTGAAGTACCCGACGAAGAACTTGAAAACTTCAAGACCGTTGGTGACATTGTTAAATATATAGAAGAAATGTAATTTTAAACAAATATCAGACTTTCAGGGCGGGGTGCAATTCCCCACCGGTGGTAAAGCCCACGAGCGAAAATTCGCTGATTCGGTGAAATTCCGAAGCCGACGGTACAGTCCGGATGAAAGAAAGTTCTTAACTCAAGAATTTCGCCCTGTGTGTTTTCGCACAGGGTTTTCTTTTCCCCGAAAGCCTAAAAGTTCAGGAGGCTTTAATTATGAAAAAAACAAATGTAACAAAATTAGTAACAATGGCAATGCTCACAGCAATCGCGTTTGCGCTTTATATGTTCGAGATACCCCTTATATCATTCGGATTTCTCAAATATGATCTGAGTGATATTGCCGCACTTATCGGCGGAATTTATCTGGGTCCTGTGGCAGGTGTTGCGATTGAGTTTATGAAAAACCTTATCCACGTTTTCACAAAAGGTCTTGGCTCAACAATGGGATTTGGCGACCTGATGAACTTTATCGTGGGTAGTGCATACATAGTTCCTTTTGTACTTTGCTATAAGGCTTTTTCAAAGAAGATGAAAAAGGCAGTAGCAATCCTTATTTCAGCCGTAATCGGTTGTGTGGCACTTATAGGATTAGGTGCAGCTGCAAACTACTTTATAGCACCTCTCTATTTCAAATATTTTGTAGGTCAGATAATTACCGAAGAATTCCTGATGACATACCTTGTCAGTGCAACATCACTTAACATTGTCAAGGGTGCAATTCTCAGTGTGGTTGCATATCCCGTAATATTCCTGCTTCTTGACAAAATAAAAAAAGTGTCACGAATCGGTGAATAATTTGTTAAACCCTTGACAAACAAGCAGTTTTATTATACAATATATATGTCAATTAAATAGCTCTTATTAAGAGTAGCGGAGGGAACAGGCCCAATGAAGCTCGGCAACCTGCATAGGTAAGGTGCTAAATCCTGCGGAATTTATCCGAGAGATAAGTTAAATCAGTCCGCAGGTTTCCCTGCGGATTTTCTACTTTTTAGAACAACAATTAAATTTGGTTTTGACGGGAAAATTTCCGCCACATCTGCGTTGAAAATCTTTGTAATAGCTTTGTATTCCTGCAGATTTCCGCCTTGCTGTGACGAAAATCTTCTCCGACAAAACTACTCTGTATCTAAAATACAAAAGGTTGCGTACAGTCGGGGATTTCTTCTCTGCAGGTATACTGTCGTATAGCAAAGAGAAAAATGCACGAATGTGCGTAAGGTTTTGTGTTTTAGACATATTTAATTGTTATTCTAAAAAGTATATTGTGAAAGGAAGAAAAAATATGGCAAGACATCTTTTTACATCGGAGTCTGTAACAGAAGGACATCCCGATAAAATATGCGACAGAATTTCAGACGCGGTTCTTGATGCAATTATGGCTCAGGACCCCAACGGCAGAGTTGCCTGTGAAACAACATGCACAACAGGTCAGATTCTCATTATGGGTGAAATCACAACAACTGCTGACATCGAAATTGCAAAAATCGCAAGAGAAGCAGTTTGTGACATCGGCTATGACGATGCAAGAAAAGGATTTGACGGTAACACTTGTGCAGTTCTCCTTGCAATCCACGAGCAGTCACCCGATATCGCTCTCGGCGTTGACAACTCAGCAGAACTTAAAGAGGGTAATGACGACGAACAGAACCAGCACGGTGCAGGTGACCAGGGTATGATGTTCGGTTTCGCTTGTGACGAAACAGAGGAACTTATGCCTATGCCCATTTCTCTTGCTCATAAGCTTGCAAAACAGCTTACAAAGGTAAGAAAAGACGGCACACTTCCTTACCTCAGACCTGACGGAAAAACTCAGGTTACAGTTGAATATGAAGACGACAAACCTGTAAGAGTTGAAACAGTTGTTATTTCTTCACAGCACAGTGCTGACGTGTCACTTGACCAGATAAGAAAAGATATTGTTGTAAACGTTATTAAACCTATTATCCCCGAAGACCTTATGGATGACGATACAATCATCTACGTTAACCCCACAGGCAGATTCGTAACAGGTGGACCTCACGGTGACAGCGGTCTTACAGGCAGAAAGATTATGGTTGACACTTACGGCGGATATTCACGTCACGGCGGCGGAGCATTCAGCGGTAAAGACCCCACAAAGGTTGACAGAAGTGCAGCATATGCCGCAAGATACATTGCAAAGAACGTTGTAGCATCAGGTGTTGCAAGTAAGTGCGAAGTTCAGCTTGCATATGCCATCGGTGTTGCAAAACCCGTTTCTGTTATGATTGATACATTCGGCACAGGTAAAATTGACGATAGCACAATCGGTTCAATCGTTTCTGAACTCTTCGACCTTCGTCCCTCAGCAATCATCGAAAAACTCGAACTCAGAAGACCTATCTACAGCCAGCTTGCAGCATACGGTCACGTGGGCAGAGAAGATATCGATGTAGCATGGGAAAGAACTGATAAAGCAGAAGCAATCAGAAAAGCAGCAGGTATCGACAACCTTTAATAAGAAAGGTACGGAAAATAAAATGAAAAGATTTATTTCGGTTTTACTTTCAGTTTTAATGGTTGTATCAGTGTTCACAGCGTTTTCTGTAACATCATCAGCACGAGAAGGGGATATAACAATGAAGTTCGCATCAGACGGAAAATTCAGGATTATGCACGTAACAGACACTCATCTTGAGGAGTATAACGTTGATTCATCCTGTTGGGCAATCGGCTATGCCTGTGATAAGGAAAAGCCTGATATCGCAATTGTAACAGGTGATAATGTGCAGAACTGTGACAATCCCGAGGATACAAAAAAACTTATTGATAAGCTTATGACAGTGTTCCAGTCACGTAACATTCCTGTTGCTGTAACATTCGGTAACCACGATTCAGAAACAGGTGCAATGTCAAGAGAAGAGCTTATGGCTTACTATAACACATATTCTTGTTCTGTTTCAGTTGATGACGGTGAAGCACTTTCGGGCTGCGGAACATATAACATTCCCGTTCTTTCATCAGACGGTGAAAAAGTGAAGTTCAATCTCTGGGTTTTTGACTCAAATGACTATGACGGAAACGGTCATTACGGTTGCGTAAAGGCAGACCAGGTTGAATGGTATAAGAAAACTTCAGATGAACTCAAAGCACAGAACGGCGGAGAAGTAGTTTATTCTCTTGCGTTCCAGCACATTATTGTTCCTGAAGTTTATGATGTTCTTAAAAAGCTTGACAAGAAAACACTTTTCTCTTATGAACACATAATCAACGATGGTGAATATTATTCATTTGATGAAAACTCAAAGAACTACGGTAAACTTCACGAAACACCTTGCTCAGGCGGTGAAAACTTCGGACAGTTCGATGCTATGGTAGAAAAAGGTGACGTGCTGGGTATTTTCTCAGGTCACGACCACTCAAACGCTTTCGGTGTGCAGAATCAGGGCATTGACATTGTGAATTCTCTCAGCACCCGTTACAACAACGAGCGTTACTCAACACAGTACGGCTACAGAATGATTGTGGTTGATGAAAACAACACTTCAGACTACTCAACATATTCTGTTCACTGGTACGATATGCTTACATTGAAAGAAGCAATGGATGTTGAAGATAAAGACGCAAAAGAAGTTGCACTCAAGGTTGTATTCCTCGGCTTCTTCCAGAAAGTCTTTGACAAAATGGACCTTGCAGTAGGTAAACTCTTTACAGGCAGAAAACTTGAATACC
>JAZRQI010000089.1:0-9456 GCA_045649705.1 Acutalibacteraceae bacterium | reverse complement strand
CAGAATTCACCTGTCAGATACGTTTACACAACGTTCAGGGATAATGAAACTTTTCTGTACGGAGTAAAATGTTGTGACGAAGACGGAAATGTGTTGAAATCAATTGACAATATCGGAGAAAAATCTGTTACAGAAGAATTTTGCCGTGTACTCAATGAACATGAAGTTTATCCCTGCCACTTTGAGGATTTATATGATGATTATTTCGGATAACCCTTGACGAAGTAACAATATAATAATATAATCGAATTAAGAAATATAAGGAGGCATTTATTATGGAATGGTTCAACAATTTTCTTAACGAAATCGACTTTATAAGATACAGGTATGTGGTACCGCTTTTTTTATCGCTTTCCCTTGCGCTGTCATCTTTGGTTACACCAATGTTCAGCAATGAAACACTTGTCCACAAGTTCACAAAACCTGAGGAAGAAGTTTATACAGGGGAAACCCTTGAAATCACTCAGGACTACGTTATCGTGATTTCGCAAAACGCATCTGCTGCTGAAAGAAATGCTGCAGAAAAACTCAGAGGTTATCTTGAAGAAATCAGCGGTATTTCACTTTCTGTTGTTACTGATGACACAGCGGAAGTTTCAAAAGAAATTGTTGTTGGTAAAACTAACAGAGAGGGCAACTCCTTTACAATTGACAGAACAGACCTTGGTGATGACGGTATCATCATTAAAACTGTGGGTGAGAAAATTGTTCTTTCAGGTGCTGAAAAAAGAGGTGCAATTTATTCTGTTTACACATTCCTTGAAGAATATTTCGGTTGCCGTTGGTTTACATACAAGCTGACAGTAATCCCCCAAAAAGAAAAACTCATTATTCCTAAGGATATTGACTATACATATGCACCTTTAATCACTTTCAGAGAAAATGACTGGATAAGTCCTGCAAAAAGTAATGAATACAAAGCAGCAAATAAACTCAACGATGGTGTTTATGGTGTGATTTCCGAAGAGTACGGCTCAAGCATCAACTATGCAGGTTCATTTGCCCACACAATGGCGTGGCTTGTTGATACATCACTCTTTGAAACAGAGCCTGAAATTTTTGCTTACGGAACAAAAAGTCTTAAAAGAACAACAAACCAGCTTTGTCTGACAAATCCCAGAACTCTTGAACTTACAATTCAGGGTGTAAGAAAATGGCTTGAAAAGAATCCCGGTGCTGAAATTATTTCAGTCACACAGAATGATAATCAGGATTACTGCGTGTGTGAAAATTGTAAAAAAATCGATAAAGAAGAGGGCAGTCAGGCAGGTACAATGCTTCGCTTTGTAAATGCCATTGCGGATAACATCAAGGAAGACTATCCCAATGTAATGGTTGACACATTTGCTTACCAGTACACAAGAAAGCCTCCGAAAATCACAGTTCCACGTGATAACGTTATTGTACGTCTCTGCTCAATTGAGTGTAAGTTCTCAACACCTCTTGACAGCGGAGTGTGGGCTGAAAACGATGAGTTTGCAGAGGATATCAGGGGCTGGAGTGCTATCTGTAAAAACCTGTTTATCTGGGACTATACTACAAACTACCGCAGTTATATTACACCTTTTGCGAATTTTGACGTTATTCAGAGAAACCTTCAGTTCTTTGCTGAAAACAACGTGATAGGTGTTTACGAAGAAGGTAACTACACTGCCTACGAATCAGACGGTGAGTTTGCAGAACTGAGATGTTATCTTCTCGGTAAGCTTATGTGGGATCCATATTGCGATATAGATAAGCATATGTATGACTTCTGTGAAGCATATTACGGAAAAGGTGCACAGGGAATAGTTGATTTTATCAATTACATTGACGAAAACAGCGGCGGTATTGCAATTGATGTGGAAAACTGGTGGATTACCCCTATTCCAAATAACATTGAAATCAGCAAGGGTATGAGCATTTATGAGCATCCGTACAGCCAGACTCTTATCCGTATGGACAGAGACGATCTTCCCATGATTGAAGCAATGTGGCAGACAGCACGTGACGGTGCAGAAACAGAAGACCAGCTTGAACATGTTCTCAGAAGTGAAATTTCATGGAGATATTGGAAAGCTTGTAATTACATAGGAGAGTTCAGTACAACGGATAACGAAAAACGTATAGCAGAAAATGAAAAGCTGTATAATGACATGGTAAAATTCGGTATCACAAGACTCTCTGAGGGTGAAGGCGGTTATATCAAGGAAGAAAAGGTAGATTTCACCGTTGCTCCCAACAGATGGAAATAAAATTACTATACATATTGAAAAGTAAGATAAGAAATGATATAATATCTTATTATCAATCGGAAGAGGTATATTTAATATGTACGATATAGCAATTATCGGTGCAGGTCCTGCGGGACTTACCGCCGCACTTTATGCTCTGAGGGCAGACAAAAGTGTTGTTGTACTTGAAAAAGGTGCATTCGGCGGTCAGATAACTTTCTCACCGAAGCTTGAAAACTATCCCGGTACAGGAACATTGAGCGGTAACGAGTTTGCTGAAAAACTTGTTGAACAGGTCCTTGACCAGGGTGCAGACATTGAGCCTGAAAACGTTCTTTCAATTGAAAAGAAAGAAAACATTTTCACAGTCACAACAGAAGACGGTGAATATGAGGCGAAAAGCGTTATTGTTGCAACAGGTGCAAAGCACAGAATGTTAGGTCTTGAAGATGAAGAAAGGTTTGTGGGTAACGGCATTTCTTTCTGCGCAGTGTGTGACGGCGCTTTCTATAAGGACAGGGAAGTTGCAGTTATCGGCGGAGGCAACTCAGCGTTGCAGGAAGCACTTCTTCTTTCAACCCTCTGCAAAAAGGTGACAGTTGTTCAGAATCTTGCTTCTTTCACAGGTGAAGAAAGACTGGTAAGAGACCTTGAAAAGAAAGAAAACGTTGAAACAATTCTTTCAACTGTTGTAACAAAATTCTCAGGTGAAGATGAACTTTCAGCAATTGAAATCAAAAACACAGAAACAGGGGATACAAAAACTCTTTCTGTTGACGGTGTGTTTGTTGCAATCGGACTTATTCCCCAGAATGAGCCTTTTGCTGAGTATATAGAACTTAATTCTTACGGTTATGCAGATTCAGACGAAAGCTGCACAACAAAGACAGAGGGTCTTTTCGTTGCAGGTGACTGCAGAGTAAAGACAGTAAGACAGGTAGCAACCGCAGTAGGTGACGGTGCAGTAGCGGCACTTAATGCGTGTAACTATATAGATGAAAAATTTTAAAGATG
This sequence comes from Acutalibacteraceae bacterium, assembly GCA_045649705.1. Taxonomy (GTDB): domain Bacteria; phylum Bacillota; class Clostridia; order Oscillospirales; family Acutalibacteraceae; genus SIG575. The sequence continues at coordinate 6,229 of JAZRQI010000089.1, read as the reverse complement.
AGAGGTAAAACAAAATGAAAAAAGCATTAAAAGTTCTTGCTCTTATGCTGTCACTTGTGTTCGTTCTCGGCGCAGTAGTGGTACCTGTATCAGCAGCAGATGAAGAGCCCGTACCGGAAGTAAGTGCGATTGAAAAAGGTTTCTTCAACCTTACAGATGACCTTGTAAACGGTCTTGTAAGTGCAATTGCATCAATCATTCCCAAGCCCCAGCATTGGATTAACGAAGCAGACTACAAGAGCGAAAACGTTCTTGCAGGTACAGAAAAATTCCTTGATGCTCCTGCAGAGGGCGCAAAGTGGTCACTTGGTTATGCACAGAACTCAATCATTGAAGGTCAGCAGGTAATCGGTAAAAATCACTTTGTTTCAGGCGGTATTTCAATCACTGCAAAATACCCCACAAAGATTATTGACGATTCAAAAGTACGCGTAATCGCAATGAACGACGGTTCAGGCAGAGGAACAGTAGTTTTCGCAGTTCTTGATGCTTACGGTCTTGCGAACAGAGATGTACGTGAAATCCGTGCAAGAATCGCAGAATTTGCTAAGAAAAATAACATTGTCAGCGTTAACGTTGCAGTTCTTCATCAGCACAGTGCAGTTGATACATTCGGTATGAATGGTGATATCGTTCAGGCAGTATTCCTCAACCCTCTTAAAAACTTCATTAACGGTATTGCAGGTAAAGAATTACTTAAACTTCACAACGGTAAAAACGAACAGTTCCAGAACAACCTTTTCGATGTAACAGTTGACACAATCGAAACAGCAGTAGCACAGATGGAAACAGGTAAACTCTACTACGGTGAAGTTAACGTTGAAGAGTATCTGAACGACAAACGTCCTCCCTATGCTCTTGAAAAAACACTCAACCGTTTCCGCTTTGATCCCGATGATGAAACAAGCGAAGAAACATGGTTCTCAACATCAGAAATCCACTGTGTAGGTAACGGCGTTCAGGGTACAGAAATTACTGCTGACTATCCCTACTATATGGAAGAATATGTAAATGAAAATGCAGGTGCAAACTTTATGCTCCTTCTCGGTGCAGAACTTGCAACAGGTCAGAGACATGAACCCTTCAACAATGTAGAATATCCTGCAGGTGTAGAGGGTTATATGATTCTCGGTGAAAAGCTTGGTGAAAAACTTGCATCAATCACAGAAGAAAACGAAAGAGAAATTGCTCCTCTTCTCAACATTGCTCACAAAGAAATCAGACTTGAAATCGAAAACCAGATTATGCACCTTGCAGCAAAAGCAGGTCTCTTTGAAAACCTTGCAATTATGACAGCTGATGGTCTCAGACTTGTTTCAGAAATCGGTTATATGGAAATGGGCACAGATATTGCAGTGGCACTTATCCCCGGTGAGCTTGAAGCATCAATTGCTTTCGGTGGTGCACTCGGTAAAGAAGATTCATGGTCAGGTGAAGACTGGAAATACGATTCAATGCAGAAAATCGTAGGCGAAGACAGAGAACTTCTCGTATTCGGTCTCTGCAACGACCAGATGGGTTATATCGTTCCCACAAACGATTATATGCCTATGCTCTGGGAAGACAGTAAGTCAATTGAATTCGTATCTCTCGGCAGCCAGACAGCAATCACAATTATGGACGAATTCATCTCTCTCGTAAAATCTAAATAAGATTATTTTTAATGACACAGGTTCAGTAAAATGAGCCTGTGTTTTTTTGCTTTTTTATTGAAATAATCAAACTTCTTATGCTATACTTAATCTATACTCTTTCAGGAGGTTGAAAATTATGAAAGCTAAAATGACTATTGCAAAAGAACTTAAGGTCGGTGACATTGACAGAAGAATGTTCGGTTCTTTTGTTGAACATCTGGGTCGTGCAGTTTACGGCGGTATTTATGAGCCGGGACACGTTACTGCAGACGAAGACGGTTTCCGTACTGATGTTATAAAACTTGTTAATGAACTTGATGTGCCTGTTGTCCGTTATCCCGGCGGTAACTTCGTTTCAGGCTATGATTGGGAAGACGGCGTAGGTCCTGTTGACAAAAGACCTCAGCGTCTTGAACTTGCATGGGGTACTACTGAGCCTAACACCTTCGGCACAAACGAATTTATGAAATGGTGTCAGAAGGCAAAGACAGCACCGATGATGGCTGTAAACCTCGGCACAAGAGGTCCTGATGAAGCTCGTGCTCTTGTTGAATACTGCAACCTTAATACAAACACAAAATATGCTCAGATGAGAAAAGACCACGGCTACGAAAAGCCCTGGGACGTTAAACTCTGGTGCCTCGGTAACGAGATGGACGGTAACTGGCAGATGGGTGCTAAAACTGCTTACGAATACGGCAGAACTGCCCTTGAAGCATCAAAACTTATGAAGTGGGTTGACCCCTCAATCGAAACTGTTCTCTGCGGTTCTTCAAGCAGAAACTCAAAAACTTTCGGTGAATGGGAAGAAACTGCTCTCGACATCGCTTATGACAGTATCGATTATCTTTCACTTCATCAGTATTACGGCAACAGTGCAAAGGATACTGAAACTTTCCTTGCTCTTTCAACTGAGCTTGATGAGTTTATTTACAGTGTTATCTGTGTCTGTGACTACGTAAAATCAAAGAAACGCAGTAAGAAGAAAATCATGCTTTCATTTGACGAGTGGAACGTGTGGTACCACTCCTGGGGTGCACCCTTTGAAAAATGGTCAGTTGCACCGCCTCTTCTTGAAGATATCTATAACTTTGAAGATGCACTTGTGGCTGCTTGTATGCTTATCACACTTATCCGTCACGCTGACAGAATCAAGGTTGCATGTCTTGCACAGCTTGTAAATGTTATCGCACCTATTTTCACTAAAACAGGCGGCGGTGTCTTCCGTCAGACAACATTCTATCCCTTTGAGAGAATGTCAAAATATGCACGTGGTGCATCAATCAAGCCTATTGTTGAATGTCCCAAATACGATACAAAAGATTACACAGACGTACCTTACCTTGAAACAATTGCTACATACGATGAAGAAAATGACGAAGTTGCAGTTTTCGTTGTCAACCGTTCACTTACTGAAGATTGTGTACTTGATTTCAAGCTTCTTGACTTTGATGGCTACAAGCCTGTTTCATTTGAGTCAATGGACGGTTATGATAAACTCCTTGTAAACGATTTCGGCAAGGAAACTGTCTGTATGCACACAAATGAAATTCCCACAGGTGATAACGGCAACTTTACTGCAAACCTTAAAAATATGAGCTTCAATGTAATCCGTTTCAAAAAGGGTGAATGATAATGAGATGGTTCAATAAATTTATCCGCAAGGTTTCAGGTGCAGAACTGGCTCAGGACCAGCACGGTGGTGTTGCAGGTGGCAAGGTGAATGAGAAACTTGTGCCTTATCTCCGTGAATGTGCAGCAGAGGGTGCAGTGCTACTTAAAAACAACAACACACTTCCCTTTAATGAAAGCAATAACATCGCAGTTTTCGGCAGAGTTCAGTATGACTATTTCTATGTAGGCAACGGCTCAGGCGGTGACGTGCGTACACCCTACAAGGTAAATCTTCTTTCAGGTCTTGAAAAAAGCGGACTTAAACTGAATGAAGACCTGAAAAACAAATATATAACCTGGTGCACAAAGAAAAAGAATGTTCCCGACCCCGGTTTCTGGGCGCATTGGCCGAGATACTATGAGGAAATGCCTGTTTCTCTTGAAGACGTGAAAAAGGCGAAAGAAACAAGCGACTCAGCCCTTGTGGTAATCGGCAGGTCATCAGGTGAAGACAGAGAAAACGTTCTGAAAAAAGGCAGTTTTTATCTGACAGAAAACGAAAAGAAACTGCTTAAAAAAGTAACTTCGGTCTTTGAAAAAACAGTCCTTGTTCTCAATATCGGAAATGTTATCGACTTTGAAGAAATTGCTGAGTTTGGTGATAAGATTTCTGCGATTCTTGTTGTATGGCAAGGCGGTATGGAAAGCGGTAATGCAGTTGCAGACATCCTTTCAGGTAAAGTAAATCCCTTAGGTAAACTTACCGATACAATTGCGAAAACTTACGGAGATTATCCCTCATCTCAGAATTTCGGCAAGCTTAAATTCAATAAGTACGTTGAGGATATTTTTGTAGGTTACAGATATTTTGAAACTTTCGCACCTGACAGAGTTCTTTATGAATTCGGATTTGGTCTTTCTTATACTGACTTTGATGTGACTTTCACAGAAGCAGAAGAAAAAGATGACGAAATCACATTCACAGCATCTGTTAAAAACACAGGCAAAGTGGCAGGTAAAGAAACAGTTCAGGTTTATGTTTCTGCACCTCAGGGAAAACTTGGCAAAGCCTCAAAAAGCCTTGTAGGCTTTGCAAAAACAAAACTCCTGAACCCTGATGAAACAGAAGAAGTTAAAATCACAGTTCAGAAATATTCCTGTGCATCATTCGATGATTCAGGTGTGACAGGTAACAGAAACTCGTATATTCTTGAAGCGGGTGAATATAAATTCTTCCTTGGTACAAGCGTCAAAAAGTGTGAAGAGATTTTCTCAAAAACCCTGTCACGTGACGAAGTTCTTGAAACTCTTACGGAAGCTATGGCTGTTAAACCCGATATGGTTTTTGACCGTTACAAGGCAACCCAAAATAACGGAAAAATTTCTCTTTCAAAAGAAAAAGTGCCCACAGTCACAACAGACCTTAAAAAGATTATTCTCGATAATCTTCCACAGGGTACTGAAATGACAGGGGACAAGGGATATAAACTTTCTGACGTGAAATCAGGTGCAGTTTCAATGGATGACTTTGTGGCACAGCTTGATTTGACGGAGCTTGAAGCCATCAGCCGTGGAGAGGGACTTATGAATTCATCTCTCGGTGCAGAGGGAAATGCAGGTACACTTGGTGGAGTTCTGCCCTCTTTGAGAGAAAAAGGTATTCCCCCGATGACAACAACAGACGGCCCCTCAGGTATCAGACTTATGGCATCCTGTTCACTTCTTCCCTGCGGTACACTCATTGCCTGTACCTGGAACGAGAAACTGACACAGAATCTCTTTAACAAAGTGGGAGAAGAAATGAAAGACAGGGGCAGTGATATGCTCTTAGCACCCGGTATGAATATCCACAGAAATCCCCTTTGCGGAAGAAACTTTGAATATTATTCCGAAGACCCGTTCCTTACAGGTAAAATTGCAGCTGCAACGGTAAAAGGCATTCAGACACACAACCTTTCAGCTTGTCCCAAGCACTTTGCTTGTAACAATCAGGAACTGAACAGAAACCACACAGACTCCGTTGTTTCCCAACGTGCATTGAGAGAAATCTATCTCAAAGGCTTTGAAATCTGTGTTAAAGAGGCAAAACCCCTGAACATTATGACAAGCTATAATAAGGTCAACGGTGTGTGGAGTCACTACAACTACGAGCTTTGCACAACAATTCTCAGGAATGAGTGGGGTTATGAGGGCAACGTCGTTACCGACTGGTGGATGAGATATGCACCATCACCTGAATTCCCCAATATTCGTGATAATGCCTACCGAGTACGCGCACAGGTTGACGTGCTTATGCCAGGCGGAAAAACAGCAGTGAGTAAGTCAGCGTCAGATGACGGCTCACTTACCGAAACCTACGGCAAACCCGACGGTATCACTTTCGGCGAACTCCAGAGAAGTGCAAAGAATGTACTCAATTACATCATCAGGTCAGGGAAAGAATTTTAACTGTGGGATTCGGCGATTCTCGATGAGCGGAAGTGTATATAAAAGTTTTTATGTTTAGTGTGAAATAGGAGGTTGCTTTTATGGAAAAACAGAAGAATTTTTGCGAAAATTGTGGTGCAAAATTAAATGCTAATGCTAATTTTTGTTCTGTTTGTGGCAAATCAACTGACGTATGTTTTTCTGAAAATGAAAGATATAATATATTAACGGAAGGAGTTTCTCAACCACCATATTGTACAAATTGTGGTGTGCCTTATGGCTTTTTGAAACTTTGTCCAAACTGTCATCAAAAAACAAAAAAGAATCATAATAAGTATTGTAATTTTTGTGGCGGTTTAGTAGAGAAAGATAAATGTACAAAATGCGACAGAGAAACCAAGACCACTATAGGTGAAAAAATTATTCGTGTAGTTTTAACAATACTTTTTGTTGTAACATATTTTTTAGGACTCGGATGGGCTTTTCTTAATGATGAAATAGTTCAAGGTTTGAGTTTGTTTGTTCTTGTCTTGTTAATTCATTTGTTTTTGTTC
>JAZRQI010000088.1:0-5891 GCA_045649705.1 Acutalibacteraceae bacterium | reverse complement strand
TTTTTCTTTAAAACTTCAAGTTTTTCACGTGTTACCGTGTCAGGTCTTCCCGCTTCAACAGTGTATTCAAAGCAGGTTGACAAATCAAAGTTTTCTTCAACTGTTGTAAGAAGTTTTTCAAGCTGTTCAGCAGTTAACGTTGTGGGTGTGCCTCCGCCGAAATAAACTGTTTCAAGACAGAGCTCCAGTTCTTTTGCAATTTCACCTGTGAGCTTTATTTCTTTACAGAGATTTTCAACATAAGGCGCCATTAACTTCTTTGTTTTTTCAATTGAATGGGAAACAAAAGAACAGTAACTGCATCTTGTGGGACAGAAAGGAATTGATATGTAAAGACTGAAAGAATTTCTCTTTGAACGGGCAATTATTTTTTCTTCCCACTCTGCAACGCCCATAGCAAGGGCAGTTTTTTCTTCGCTCACAAGGAGTTTATCGGTAAAATATTTCTGTGCTTTCTCCTTACCCATTTCTTGAATAAGTTTAAGCATAAGCTTTGAGGGTCGGACACCTGTAAGCAGTCCCCATCTGGGAACGTAAGACGTAATTTCAGTTAAACCTTTAAAAAGAAGTGTTGCGATTTCAAGCTCAAAATCAGCATCCTTCTCGCATTCCTTTTCAAGGCTTTTCTCTCCCTCAGAAAAAAGAATGTTGACGGAAACAGAGCTACCCTCTTTTTCCGTTACAACTTTCCTGTCATCTTCCTTATCCTCGTTTACTGTTTCGATTTTTTCAAGAGGAAAGAAAACTCGGCAGAGATTTTCAGTTTCATAATTGAAATTATGTCCTAAGTTTACCAATACCATTGATCTAAATCTCTTTTCATATATCTGTTCTTTACTCTTTCTTCAGAAAGAGTTGTTGCTCTGTTGTGACCGGGGTAAACCGCATAGTCACCGTCAAGTTCTTTGAGTCTTTTCAGGGATTTGAGCATATCCTCCTGACTTCCGCCCTCAAAATCAGTTCTTCCGCAGGTTCTGCAGAAAAGTGTATCACCTGAAATGAGAATACGGGAATCTTCAATAAGATAGCACACAGAACCCAGTGAATGACCGGGTGTGTGGAGAACTTTTATTTTTTCGTTACCGAGGAAAAGTTCGTCACCCTCAGAGACTGTGATATCAGCCTCACATTTGTTCATCTCAATTCCTGCATGGTGGCAGAGATTAAGGGGGTCGTCATTCAGGCACCCTGCATCTTCCTTGCTGATTACAATCTGAGCACCTGTCTTTTCCTTTGCAAATTTCACCTCATATATGTGGTCAAAGTGACCGTGTGTAAGAAGAATATATTTCACTTTTTTCAGTTTCTTTACTTCTTCTTCAACTTCGGGAGCATATCTGCCGGGGTCAACGATTGCACCTTCCCCTGTTTCTTCATTTTCGAGAACGTAGCAGTTGACCTGCATTTCACCGATTGCAAAACCTTTAATTTTCATATCTTTATCCTTTCGGCTTGATTATATCTGAATCAAGAACAATTGTAACAGGTCCGTCATTGAGAAGTGAAACTTTCATATCTGCACCGAAAATGCCGTGCTCAACTTTTTTGATACCGTTTATTTTCAATTGTTCCATAAAATATTCGTAAAGTTCATTTGCCTCATCAGGCTTTGCAGAGGAAATGAATGAGGGTCTGTTGCCTTTTTTGCAGTCAGCACAAAGTGTAAACTGAGAAATAACAAGACATTCCCCGTCTGTATCAAGAAGTGACAGATTCATTTTTCCGTTCCCGTCTTCAAAGATACGCATATTTGCCGTCTTTTTAGCGAGTAAATCCGCATCACTCTTTGTATCACCCTCCTGAACACCCAGAAGAATCATAAAACCTTTTTCAATTTCGCCTACTATATTTCCGTCAACTTTTACGTTTGCAAAAGTGACTCTCTGTATAACCGCTTTCATATTTTAATCCTTTCAGATACCTGAACGTTCAACAAGAAGTACGCCGTCAATCTTCTGAATTTTTGCCATAACACTCTTAAGGTGTTCTGCACCGCCAACTGTGATTGTAACGTTCATAATTGCTCTGCCGTCTTTGATTGCACGCATATTTACAGAGTGAATCATAACTCTCATCTCTGCAAACTTACCTGAAATTTCAGCAAGGAGACCGACTTTGTCAATACATACAACTGAAAGTGTTGCATTGAAGTCTTCTTTAACATTTGCATCCCAAGTGGCTTTCACCCATCTTTCAGGCTCATTTGACATTGAAATTTCTTTCGGAACATTGGGACAGTTCCTGTTGTGGATTGAAACACCGTGACCTCTTGTGATGAAGCCGATGATTTCGTCACCGGGCAGAGGATTACAGCATCGTGCAAATTTAATAAGACAGTTATCGATATTTTCAACTGAAACACCCTCACTGCTCTTTGATTTCTTCTGAGTTGCAGTAACTGTTATTTCATCGGGAACAGGCTCTTTTGCCTTAGTAATCTTTGTATAGCTTTCTTTAATCTGAGGCAGCATTTTAAGGACACTGATACCGCCGTAACCTATTGCCGCATAGAAGTCGTCAACTGTTGGCATATGCTGTCTTTCAGCAAGATTTTTAATAAACTCATCAAAGGCATCATTTTCAAGATTGATTCTGTTTCTTCTGAATTCTCTTTCGATTTCAGCTCTGCCTTCTTCGATATTTTCTTTACGTTTTTCTTTCTTGAACCAGGCACGGATTTTTGTACGTGCTTCACTTGTTTTGACGATTTTGAGCCAGTCTCGGCTTGGACCTTTACCCTGCTGAGAAGAAGTCATAACTTCAATAATCTGACCTGTTTTAACGACAAAATCAATAGGCACGATTCTTCCGTCAACCTTGGCACCTACCATTTTGTTACCGACTGCTGAGTGGATAGCATAGGCAAAGTCGATAACCGTAGCACCTGCAGGAAGAGGCACAACGTCACCCTTGGGTGTGAAAACATAAACTTCTTCGGGCACAAAGTCACTCTTGATAGTTGAAACGATTTCTTCAACGTCGTCAGATTCCTTCTGACTTTCAAGAAGCTGTCTGACCCAGGAAAGTCTTTCGTCAATTTTGGCTTTTGAGCCTTCACCCAATTTATATTTCCAGTGTGCTGCGATACCATATTCAGCAGTATAGTGCATTTCCCATGTTCTTATCTGAACTTCAAAGGCAATACCCTCTTTGCCGATGACAGTTGTGTGCAAGGACTGATACATATTAGGTTTGGGAGTTGAAATATAGTCCTTGAATCTGCCGGGAATAGGTGTGAACATATCGTGGATAACACCAAGGCAGTTGTAGCAGTCGATAACGGAATCCACAATGATTCTTACGGCATAAATGTCGTAGATTACACCGAAGTTCCTGTTCTGCATATACATTTTACGGTAAATTGCGTGTACACTCTTGATTCGTCCCGCAATGTGTGGATCAGGGATAATTTCAGAAATTCTGTCCTTGATTCTGACTTTGATTTCCTCAAGGAACTGCTGTCTTTCTTCCATCTGAGTGCCCAGTTTTGTTTCAATTTCCTCATATCCCACAGGGTCAAGAAAACTGATTGCAAGGTCTTCAAGCTCCTCTTTGATTGTTCTGATACCAAGACGGTGTGCAAGAGGTGCATAAATTTCAATTGTTTCAAGAGCCTTGTCGCGTCTTTTCTGAGGACGCATAAATTCAAGAGTCCTCATATTGTGAAGTCGGTCTGCAAGTTTGATGATGATAACGCGGATATCCTCACTCATTGCAAGGAGCATTTTTCTGATGTTCTCCGCCTGTTCCTCTTCCTTAGTCGAAAGCGGAACTTTACCCAACTTTGTAACTCCGTCAACAAGCTTGGCAACGTCTTCACCGTAGTCGTTTTTAACGTTCTCAAGTGACACATCTGTGTCTTCAACAGTGTCGTGAAGAAGTGCTGCAACAACAGACTGATAGTCCATACACAAATCAACAAGTATTGTAGCTACTGCAACGGGATGGATAATATATGGCTGACCTGAATATCTCAGCTGTCCGTCGTGGGCATCTTTTGCATAATTATATGCCTTGTCGATTTTTGCAACTTCTTCCGGTGTGAAATTCTTTACAAGCTTTTCACGTAATTCTTCATATCCGATTTCACTTGCCATATTTCACACCTCCTTTATACTCTTAAGAATTTTTGATTGGGTTAAGTCAACCTTACTCTGGTTTTCAGTAAGATTCACTTCTTTTGTTTTTGTGTTACGGGTGATAAGTCCCATTTCTTCAAGGACATCAAGGCTGACTTTCACAGCACAAAGACGTTTTCCGTCATCACCTGTTCTGTAAGCAAGAGCTTCATCGCTTTTGTTCCATGTGCCCTCTCTGAGAATTCTGAAAACCTTGCCGATAAATTCTCTGTCAGGGTAAATAAGATTTACTTCTTCTTCTGTTAATTTTTCTTGTCTTCTGAACTTTTCATAAATCTGTTCGGAAGAAATTACGTTGTCTTCATCAAGTTCAGAAAAACGTATATCCCTTATAATCACGGAAACCTTAACATTTCCCATATATTCGTTTCTGTCAAGAATTGCTGCAATATCAACCCTGTCACCTGAAGAGAAATCAAGGCTGTCGGGAGACACTCCGAAACGCATTGCAACAATTTTCGTGTCACCCTTTGAAAGAGTGAGTTTTGTGTGCTTGTTCTGTGAAAGACCTTCAATTCTTTCTATTTCCATACCCATCATTGCAAACACAGGCTGATTGTTTCCTGCACCGAAAGGTTCAAGCATATTTATCTCATCAAGAAGTGATATGTTAACATATTTCGGACTTATTCTGCAATCAATCCTCAACTGCGGACAGGGCATTTCGATTTCTTTTGCGTATTCGTTTATTCTTCTGCGGAATTCGGGAATTTTATCTGTTTCAACTTCAAAGCCTGCCGCAAGAGTGTGACCGCCGAAATGGTCAAGGCAGTCTGAAACGGCTGAAAGAGATTCAAAAAGCGAAAATCCCTCAATGCTTCTTCCCGAGCCTTTGCCAACACCGTCTTTTGTACCGATAACAAGACAAGGTCTTGCATATTTCTCCGTAAGTCTTGCAGCCACGATACCGATTACACCGCTGTGCCAGTCTTCACCGTCTATGACAAGAACTCTGTCATAAACCATATTCCCATCGTTTTCTATTTTATCCTCAGCTTCAGCGATTATTTTCATCTCTGTCTGCTGTCGCAAAACATTTGCCTGATTCACTTCGTCTGCCAGAAGTCTTGCTTCTTCATCACTTTCGGAAAGGAGAAGTTGGATTGCCCTTTCAGCACTTCCCATTCTGCCTGCGGCATTGATTCTGGGAACAAGTGTAAAAGCAATATTTGAAGAAGTCATATCCTGATGTGACATACCTGTGACATCTCTCAAAGCACGGATACCGGGACGGAGTGAAGAATTGATTTTTTCAATTCCGCATTTGACAAATGCTCTGTTTTCACTTCTCAGAGGTACAACGTCACCGATTGTACCGATAGAAACCAGGTCAGCATATTCATTTATAATTTCTTCATCACAGTCTGACAATGCCTCAATAAGCTTGAAAGCAACACCTACACCTGCCCACTCATTGAAAACACCGTAGTAGTCTTCCCTGTAAGGGTCAACAACTGCCACAGCATCAGGTAATGTGTCACCGGGACGGTGGTGGTCAGTCACTACCAGGTCCATACCCAGAGCCTTGATTTTATCAGCCTCAAGAAGTGCGCTGATACCGTTGTCAACTGTAATAATAAGATTTACGTCACGTTCCTTGATTTCACGCACTGCATCAAGGTTCATACCGTAACCTTCTGTCAATCTGTCGGGGATATAATACTGAACGTCTGCTCTCCACTGACGGAGATAAAGATAAAGAAGTGCAGTTGAGCTTACTCCGTCTGCATCATAGTCACCGTAAACCATAAT
>JAZRQI010000087.1:0-4427 GCA_045649705.1 Acutalibacteraceae bacterium | reverse complement strand
GTTGTGCCTTTGTAAGAGCCCATTGCAAATGCCACAGGATAAAGAAGTGCGAATGTGCCCTGTACGGGGACCTGACCTTTAAGAAGTGAGCCTTCTTTTGTGGTTGAATAAACATAAGAGAAATAATATACATCTTCAACTGTTTTTATTGTCTTGTTAAGTTCTGCTGCACCGTCGGGAGAAAGGTCATAGACTGCGTTGTCTTTTCCGACTTTGATAAACTCGCCCACTGCATCTGCAACGTCGTTTTTATCACCCTCAACTGTATCTATATCAAAATGGTCAAGCTTGAAGTCATAAACTCCGCTTACAGGATTTGTGATACCAAGGATGTTGAAACAGAGGTTTACAAGAAGACCTGTTGTGTCACCCACACCAATGATGCTTCCAGCATCGTTGATAATTTCAGTAAGTGATGAACCGTTGTGAGGTGCACACAAAGCAGTTACACTGTTTACCCAATCACCTTTTCCGCCCTGGAAAAGAGATGATGTTTCTTCCCCTGTTGCAGTCTGTTCTGCTTCGTTGCCGTATGCAAGGAGTGATGTGAGAAGTCTTACTGTCGCACCGCCGAAAGAATGTCCCACAAGGTTGATTTTCACTCTCTGACCACCGTTTATTTTTTCTCCCCAGTTTTCTACAAGGGGTGTTTCAAATGTTCCACCAAAACGTGCGTGGTTATGTTCCTTTGAATGTGCTTCACCGTAGTCAACACGTGTGCCTGTAAGCTGAGCGTAAAGCTCACACGCTCTGTCCCATGCACTTGAGAAAGGTCCTACGCTTGGTGCGTGAACAGTGTAACCCTGTTCAGTGAGATATGCCTGTAAGTCACCTGTTGATGCTCCCCAATATTTTGCACTTTCATTTATTCCGTCGCCGTCACCCCATCCTCCGAGGCCGTGAACGAGAACATAAGGATACTGAACTTTACCGCCGTTAAGTTCCCACCAGGCTTCTTTGTAAGAGCCGTAATATACGGGAATTGCAATTGCGGGAACGAGTATTGCCAGAACGAGAACGATTGAAATTATTATCTTTGTAAGATTTTTCTTTTTACCTTTTGTTACAACTTCTTTTTCTTCCATTACTTCCACCTCTTCGTTTTCATTTATCGGAGGAATTTCATTTTCTTCACCTTTCAGAAGATAATCTGTTGACACTCCGAAAAGTTCACTCATTGCCAGAATTTTTTCTGTATCGGGCAGAGCTGTGCCTGATTCCCATTTTGAAACAGATTGCCTTGATACACCTAACTTTTCTGCAAAGGCTTCCTGGGACAATCCCTGCTCCTTTCTGAGTTTTAAAATTTTATCTGCAACTGTCATATAATCTTCCTCCTTGACCCAATTCTACCACTCTATTGGGTCAAATTCTACCAATTCTGCTTTACATTTCAAAAAAAACAGGATGTAAACCGAAGTTTACATCCTTAGAATATCACTTTTTCACCATTCAGTCAATAAAAATGAGTGATGGTGGTTTATTTAAGTTTACAGAATTCTGCAATTTTTTCTGCGGTGATTTTAATTTGTTCGGCGTTTGAAACGGTAGGTGTGCCGTCGCCGTCCTGGGAGCCATACATTCCGAAGTAGGCGTGGCAACCACCGTCAATTACATATTCCGTAAAGTTTTCAGGAAGATTTGTTTTACTCTCTTCGTACTTTTCCATATTCAGCACTTTATCTTCACTGCCATAAACCGAAATAACTTTCAGGTCTGTTTCTGAAAAGTCAACTGTTGAATATGATGCAAGAAGCACAAGTCCCTGAAATTCTTCTGCATTACCTTCAAGGAAAGATGCTGCCATTGAACCCCCAAGTGAATGTCCGCCCACATACCAATTTTCTATCTCAGGGAATTTTTTCTGTATCCCCTCTGCGGCATTCACATCAAAAACCGCAAGATTGAATGGCATTTCGAGAAGCACACACATTATACCTTTTTCTGCACAAGCCATCATCAACGGCTCATAAGACGTGTATTCCACTTTTCCGCCGGGATAAAAAATCAGTCCCGTTTCTGCATTTTCTGTTTTATACACTCTGATATTCCCGTCAATGATTTCGCTTGTAACATCCTGCGAGACAGTGAAAGCAGATACTGCCTCACTGTCTACACGGTAAAAGTCGCCGAGATAAAAAGCCGATATCAACACTAAAACCACAAGAGGTATAGTGATACCCAAAAATATTTTTCTCTTTTTATTATTTTTGAAAAAGTTCAATAACCTCACTCATTTCAGAACAAGATATCCGCAGACGGGAAGTTTTACTTCTCCGTTTATTTTTTTATCATTGATAACATCTGTGTATTCTTTATCGAGAACAACTGTTCTTTCTTCATCTGAGAAATTCATTACGAAAACAAGGTCTCCTCTTTTTCTCAGATAAACACCTTTTGACAGTTCTATGTCTGCATCGGGTGCTATGTCAAACTGACTGAGGAAATCTTCTGCGAAATCCTCGTCATTTCTGAAAGCCACATAATATGCTTTACCCTTGCCGTAAGAATTTACGGTAACTGCCGGACAACCTGCATAGAAATCTTTCTCGTATTCACCGAGAGTTTCAGCCTCATTCGCGTGGATGATATCGCACATATAAACAACATCATATTTCTTGCCGTTATATGAAACTGAGTTTTTCATGCCCTCGGGAAGTGCATCTGTTTCTTCATTCCAGATACCGAAAACTTTTTTCAGATTGTTTGCAGGGAATCCGCCAAGGAAACACAAATCATCCTTATCAACAAGTCCCAGAAGATATACGGCAACAAAGTTACCGCCTTTTTCAACGTATTCTTCAATACGCTTATCTGTGCCGTCCTTGAGCATATAAAGGAAAGGTGCAATAACCAGGTCGTATTTTGAGAAATCGTCTTCCATAGAAATAATATCTACTGACACACCTTTTTTCATAAAGGGGGCATACCACTTTTTACACTCTTCAAGGTAACTTCTGTTTATGTTATTGAATCCGTGGAAATGCTTTGTTGCCCAGCCGTTTTCCCAGTCGTAAATTATTGCAACCTTTGACTCGGAATAACCGCCAACAACATCACTTAACTTTTCAAGGTTATTACCAAGTCTTGAAATATCTCTGAAAACTCTTGTGTTTTCGTGACCGCAATGGTCAACTACTGCACCGTGATATTTCTCGTGACCGCCACGGCTCTTTCTCCACTGGAAATACTGCACACTGTCTGCTCCGTGGGCAACTGCCTGAATTGATGACAACTCCTGCATACCTGATTTGGGGATTTTGTTTACATCGTGCCAGTTGACCTGAGAAGGTGTGCTTTCCATCATAAAGAAAGGCTGACCGTTTTTCATTGAACGGAATGCATCGTGAACAAAAGCTGATTCAAGTGCTTCACTTTGATTGTTTCCTTTGTCCCATGCAGGATAGTTATCCCATGAAACAAGGTCAAGCTTCTTTGCCATTTTCTGATAGTCAATACCGTCATACATTCTCATAAAATTAGTTGTTATGGGAATGTCAGGTGTGATTTCTCTGAGTGGTGCAATTTCGTTTTCATAGAAAGAGATGTGGCTGTCTGACACAAATCTGTTCCAGCAGAGTTTCATTGCTGAAACGTGGTTTTCACCTCTGAATTTTGGTGAGTTAATCTGTGACCAATCTGTCACCTGATGGCTCCAGAATCCGTTCCACCATTTGAAGTTGAGTTCATCAAGACTGTTGTGATAATAGTTCTTAAGCCAATCTCTGAACGCTTCCTGACAGAGTTCGCAATGACATTCTCCGCAATATTCATTTGAAATATGCCACATTTTTACTGCAGGGTGGTCTTTATATCTTTCTGCAAGTTTACGGTTGATGTTTCTCACCTTTTCTCTGTAAACGGGAGAAGTAAGACAATGATTGTGTCTTACACCGTATTCGTTTCTTACTCCTGTTTCTTCTACCCTGAGAACTTCGGGATATTTCTGTGCAAGCCAGGCAGGTCTTGCTCCTGATGGTGTTGCAAGAATTACATCTTTTCCGTTTTCGTGAAGCTTATCGA
The DNA here is from genome assembly GCA_045649705.1 of Acutalibacteraceae bacterium. Classification (GTDB taxonomy): domain Bacteria; phylum Bacillota; class Clostridia; order Oscillospirales; family Acutalibacteraceae; genus SIG575. Next base: position 404 of record JAZRQI010000087.1, on the reverse strand, counting down.
GAATTTTATCAAGCCATTCAAAGTTGTAAACTCCCTCTTCAGGTTCAAGCATTGACCAGGAAAATATACCCACAGTTGCACTGTTGACGTGTGCAAGATTCATCAGGCGCATATCTTCATCCCAGATTTCAGGTGTGTTTATCCACTGGTCAGGGTTGTAGTCACCGCCGTGAATGATATAATCAAAAAATTTCTTTTCCATAATTTTCTCCTTAAAAATCGGCGGTCATAAACCGCCGATTAGTCCTTTTATTCTCTTTCTGCTGAGTAGTTTACACCTATAGCCTTTTTGAAAAGCAGATAGTCATATTTCGGCAACCAATCGTCACCGATTTCTGTATTTGCTGTGAAATCACTTTCTGAAAGTTCAGTATTGATTACTGATACGCCTTTGATTTCACCGT
>JAZRQI010000086.1:0-4398 GCA_045649705.1 Acutalibacteraceae bacterium | reverse complement strand
CTTTGTAGGCCCCACAATCTTCGATAACGTAACAGAAGATATGACAATCGGCAGCGAGGAAGTTTTCGGACCTGTTCTCTGCATCAAGAGATGTAAAGACTTTGAAGAAGGTCTTAAAATTATGAATGCAAGTCCCTATGCAAACGGCTCAGTTATCTACACACAGAGCGGTTTCTACGGCAGAGAATTTGCACGTCACACAGACGGCGGTCAGGTTGGTATCAACGTTGGTATCCCCGTACCGATCGGTTTCTTCCCCTTCTCAGGTCACAAACAGTCATTCTTCGGTGACCTCCACTGCCTGGGCAAAGACGCTTACCGCTTCTACACAGAGTCAAAGCCTGTTACAACTCACTGGTTCTCAGAAGACGAAAAGAAAGCTCTTGACGTCAGCACATGGGACGGCACAATATAAGTTTAAATTTTCCTAAGAAAGGATTTGAATAAAATGATTAAAATCGGTATTATCGGCGCAGGACGTATCGGTAAAGTACATCTTCAGTCAATCACCTATCACGTTAAAGGCGCTACAGTAAAATCAATCGCAGACCCCTTTATGAACGAAGAAACAGAAGCTTTCGTTAAGAGCATGGGTGTTGAAGTTATCACAAAGGACTACAAGGAAATCCTTGCAGACCCCGAAATTGATGCGGTTATGGTTTGCTCATCAACTGACACTCACTCAATTATTTCAGTTGAAGCAATCAATGCAGGTAAACACGTTTTCTGTGAAAAACCTGTTGACCACTCAATCGAAAAAATCCAGGCAGTTGCAGATGCACTCCAGGGCAAAAACCTTAAATTCCAGGTTGGTTTCAACAGAAGATTCGACCACAACTTTGCTGCAATCCGTAAGGCAGTTGACGACGGCAGAATCGGTGACCCCCACATCGTTAAAATCACTTCACGTGACCCCGAACCCCCCAACCCTGCATACATCAAGGTTTCAGGCGGTATCTTCCTTGATATGACTATTCACGATTTCGATATGGCAACATTCCTTGTAAACAGTGACGTTGAAGAAGTTTACGTTCAGTCTGCAGTGCTTGTTGACCCCGCTATCGGTGAACAGGGCGATGTTGACACAGCAATCATCACAATGAAAATGGCTAGCGGTGCACTTTGTGTTATCGACAACTCAAGAAGAGCTGCTTACGGCTACGACCAGAGAGCAGAAGTATTCGGCTCAAAGGGTATGGTTGCTACAACTAACGATACACTTTCATCAGCAGTTGTTTCTGATGCAAACGGCGTAACAGGTGAAAAACCCCTCTTCTTCTTCCTTGAAAGATATATGCAGTCTTTCACAGACGAAGTTGCACAGTTCGTTGACGCAATCGTTAACGACAAGGAAGTTCCCGTTGGTATTCACGCAGGTATGCAGTCAGTTAAAATCGGTCTTGCTGCTAAGAAATCTGTTGAAGAACACAGACCTGTTAAACTTTCTGAAATTCAGTAATTTCAAACAAAAAATGCAACCTCCCCTTGCTTTTCCAAGGGGAGGATTTTTATGTCAATATACAGCAAAAAGCAGAGTTGATTTTACTCAACTCTGCTTTCGTTTTTCAATCGTTTATTATCGTAGAAACTACAGGATTTCCGTTTCTGTCAAGCAAAGGCGTTATACCGCCTGCATAGCCACTCTGACGAAAAATATAATTAACCCCTGTTTCTTTATCAACCCAGATTTCCACTACTTCAAGTGCTCCCTGGGAATAAACCTTTTCAAACCTGTTATCTTTTTTTAACATTATATCTGCCTCTGTTAATTATACTTAGGAAGCCAGTCTCCGTGAACTTCGATAAGCTCATCAACCATCTTAACGATATCGTCGATGTTAAGCTCTGATGCTGTGTGGGGGTCAAGCATTGCTGCCTGATAGATTGCATCTTTCTTACGTGTGACTGCTGCTTCAATTGTAAGAAGCTGGGGATTGATGTTTGTCATATTCATTGCTGCAAGCTGAACGGGAAGTTTACCGATTCTGCAGGGGTGAATACCACTTGCATCAATAAGGCAAGGCACTTCAACACAAGCGTCTTTATCAAGGTTTTCAATAAGTCCGCCGTTATATACGTTACCGCCGATTTTGTATGGTTTATTAGTAACCATTGACTCCATAATATATGAAGCGTATTCGTGTGACCTTTCATGAGTGATTTTGCCGTCTGCAAGAATGCTGTCACGTTCCTTTTCCCAACCTGCAATCTGATTGATACAACGTCTGGGATATTCATCAAGAGGAATGTTATACTTCTCAATCATTTCAGGATACTTATCCTTGATAAAGAACATATTGTATTCTGAGTTATGCTCACTTGATTCTGTGCAGTAGTAACCAAGTCTTCTGATATATTCATATCTTACCATATCTCCGTGCTTTTCGATTTCACCGAGAAGTGCTTTATCGTTCTTTTCAATTGCTCTTTTCCTGATTTCGGGATAAAGGTCGTTGCCATCCTTATCCTTGATTTCAAGGAGCCATGCCATATGGTTGATACCTGCGATAAGGTCATATCTGCCATCAATCTTATCTTCCATACCAACACCGTTAAGAAGGTCTCTTGAGCAAGTCTGAACACTGTGGCAAAGACCGATAGTCTTCACACCTGTGTATCTTGTCATAAAGCCTGTAAGGATTGCCATGGGGTTTGTGTAGTTAAGGAACCATGCATCAGGACAAACTTCTTCCATATCCTTTGCGAAATCATCAAGAACAGGAATTGTTCTTAAGCCCCTCATAATACCGCCGATACCCAGTGTATCTGCGATTGTCTGACGAAGACCGTATTTTTTCGGAATTTCAAAGTCAGTAATTGTACAGGGGTCATAAAGACCTACCTGAATTGCATTGACAACAAACTTTGCACCGCGAAGTGCTTCTTTTCTGTTTTCAACGCCAAGATGTGTTGTAATTTTTGCTCTGTTCTCATTAACATTGGCATTGATAGCGTTAAGGATAATCTCTGAATCCTTAAGTCTCTGTCCGTCGATATCGTAGAGTGCAAATTCTGCATCTCTGAGAGAAGGTGTACACATACAGTCACCGATAACGTTTCTTGCAAAAACGGTACTGCCTGCACCCATAAATGTTATTTTCATAATAAATCCCTCCAAGATTTGGTGTTATATAAAATATATAATTTTTTCATCAAATCGTCAAGGGATTTTGAAAAATTTGTCAAATTATTTTTTATTTTCTAAATCATACACAATTACTGAATTAGGGTAAAGCACATCCTTGTTTTCGCAACCGTAAATACACTTACCGAGCTTTGCGTCTGTCGGTACACATTTCTTCGCATACATCTTTATTTCCTCTGTTCCCCTGTTGAATAGAAGAAGAAAGCCTTTCTTTCCGTTCCAGGCACAGATAACCGTAATTTCCGAAGAATTTTTCAGTTGCTTTAAGTCAAAATTCTCAACCCGAGGCAATACGTCACTGTACTTGTTTCTGAGAGCAAGTGCAGTTTTTATTGCCTCATACATATACTTTCTGTTTTTCCAGTCAAAATAATATTTATCAAAGAATGCAAGTTTACCGTAAAGAGGGTGTTTTTTCGGCAACACGAATCTGCCTTTTTCACTGTTATTCAGACCGAGATTCATTGGTTGCTTTTCTGCAAATTCCTGAGCATTATTTATAAAATAAACGGTATTCGGCAATAAAGCAGTCACAACTGTTGCTGCCTGACATTTAAGAAGTCCCATAGTCTGCATACTCCGTGGTGTATCAGCCATTTCTGTGCAGGAAATTGACGGAATTTCCCCCGTAATACATTCAAGAAGACGTTTATTGAAATTCACGCTTGAGTAACTGTCCTTATCCCACAAATCCCATATACCGCCTGTATAGAAGCCGTAGCCTGATTGTTTCAAGTCTGATGACAAATCGTTATTGAATTCCTCTGACCAGAGAATAAAATTTTTATTTTTCTTCTTTATATCTGAAATAATCTCTTTTGTGAGTTCTTCAGGCAAAGCGTGTGCCATATCAATTCTCGCACCGTCAAGACCATATTCTTCAATATAGTGAGGAATTACACGTCTTACATAATTCCACAGCTCGGTGTTTGGTTTTTCACCGGGAAATATACTGCATTTTATTCCGTCCTGTGCTATCATCGGTGGGAAATCATCACCGAATTTCTTTTTCACATTTTCAGTATTATCATAGTAATATTTCAGAAAAGTAACGTCACTCCAGGGTGGCTGAGGGTCGTTTATCGTGTCTGCAAAACCGGGCATAACGGATATACCAAGATTGTCTGAACACTGCTGACGGAAGCTTACGCCCTCTTTCTGCAAAGCGTTCACAACCGACATATCAGGAGGGAAAGAAAAACAGTTCGCAAAAGCTGACATATCATCTGATTTGTAAAGTTGTATTACATTCT
>JAZRQI010000085.1:0-2109 GCA_045649705.1 Acutalibacteraceae bacterium | reverse complement strand
AGAAAAAATGTGTTGATAACAAAAAAATATATAAGGATGTTCTGATTTATAAAAATGGATACAAATTATCGAAACTTGACAGACAGTTTATTACAGAACTGTGCGAAGCCAAAAGAAAATATCTCTGATTCAGCGTTTTTTACCCGCTCTCTTAACTGAGGGCGGGTTTGTTATTTATTATTCGATAAAGGTGTTATCGATAATGATAATACCGATTATACATTTTAAGAATTCCCCAAACATAAAGATAGTGTTAAAATATTAACGAAGTCATACGAAGGAGGTTTTCTTATGTGCAAAGCAGGGATTTCAAAAGCAACTCTCGGCAGAATACCTATGTATCTTGAATTGCTGAGAAGTTTGCCTGAAGAAAGATATGAACACATATCTGCAACTGTTATAGCAAGAAAACTTTCGCTGGGCGAGGTTCAAGTCAGAAAAGACCTTGCATCAATAAGCGGTGCGGGAAAACCGAAACTCGGTTATCTGACAGAAGAACTTATTAAAACCCTTGAGGATTGTCTTGGAGGTAATAATCTTACTTTTGCGGTGCTTGTAGGAGCAGGTAAATTAGGTAAGGCCCTCCTTGATTACGATGAATTCGAAAAATTCGGCATTAAAATAGCGGCTGCTTTTGATAATAACGATAAGGCGATAAATATAAATTCAAAAGTCAGTATTCAGCCGATAAACGAATTTGAAACTTTTTGTAAAAACCGACATATACAAATTGGTATCATAACAGTCGGCAAAGGTTCTGCTCAGTCAGTATGCGACAAAATGGTAGAAAACGGAATTACAGGTATTCTTAATTTCGCTCCGTGCAATCTTCATGTGCCGGACGGAGTAATTCTTAAAAATGAAAATCTTGCGCTTTCCCTGGCGCATTTGAATAATCAAATAAATAATTAATTTTAGGAGGATAAAAATGGAAAACAAGGTTTACGAAATCGTAGATAGCGTTGAAAAACTTCAGGAAGCTATCGCACGTACAAGAAAGGCTCAGCAGGTTTTCGCAACTTACACACAGGAGCAGGTTGATAAAATTTTCCTTGCTGCTGCATCTGCTGCTAACAAAGCAAGAATCCCTCTTGCAAAAATGGCAGTTGAAGAAACAGGTATGGGTGTTGTTGAAGATAAGGTTATCAAAAACAACTATGCTGCTGAATACATCTACAATGCTTACAAAGATACAAAAACTTGTGGTATTATAGAAGAAGATAAGGCTTTCGGTATCAAGAAAGTTGCAGAACCCATCGGTGTTGTTGCTGCTGTTATCCCCACAACAAACCCCACATCAACAGCAATTTTCAAATGTCTTCTTGCACTTAAAACACGTAACGCAATTATCATTTCTCCTCATCCCAGAGCAAAGAACTGCACAATCGCTGCAGCAAAGCTTGTTCTTGAAGCAGCAGTTCAGGCAGGTGCTCCCGAAGGAATCATCGACTGGATTGACGTTCCTTCACTCGATATGACAAACACAGTTATGAAAGAGTCTGATATCATCCTTGCAACAGGTGGCCCCGGTATGGTTAAGGCTGCTTACTCAAGCGGTAAACCTGCACTCGGTGTTGGTGCCGGTAACACTCCTGCAATCATTGATGACACAGCAGACATTCTCAAGGCTGTTAACTCAATTATCCATTCAAAAACATTCGATAACGGTATGATTTGTGCTTCAGAACAGTCAGTTATCGTACTTGAAAAAGTTTACGGCGCAGTTAAACAGGAATTTGCTGCAAGAGGCTGCTACTTCCTCAACGCTGAAGAAACAGAAAAAGTAAGAAAAACAATCATCATCAACGGTGCTCTCAATGCAAAAATCGTTGGTCAGAAAGCAGTTAAGATTGCTGAACTTTCAGGTGTTAAAGTTCCTGTTGGCACAAAAATCCTTATCGGTGAAGTTGAAAGTGTTGACATTTCAGAAGAATTTGCACACGAAAAACTTTCTCCCGTTCTTGCAATGTACAAGGCTGAAAGCTTTGAAGATGCTCTTTCTAAAGCAGAACACCTTGTTGCAGACGGCGGTTACGGTCACACATCAAGCCTTTATGTAAACGAAATCACAGAAACAGAAAAAATCAATGAATTCGCTGCACGTATGAA
>JAZRQI010000084.1:0-4084 GCA_045649705.1 Acutalibacteraceae bacterium | reverse complement strand
GTTGACGGCAACGGCAAAGAAGACGACATTGAGCTTTTAGAAGAACTTTGCTACGGAATAAAAGACGGTGCATTGTGCGGTCTCGGTCAGACTGCACCCAACCCCGTTCTGACAACTATCAGATATTTCAGAGACGAATATATTTCTCATATAAAAGATAAGAAATGTCCTGCAAAAGAATGTGCAAATCTCCTCACTTACTCCATAAATCCTGACAAATGTGTAGGATGTTCTCTCTGTTCAAAGAAATGTCCTGCAGATGCAATCTCAGGTGAAGTGAAAAAATCATTTGCAATTGACACCGAAAAATGTATTAAGTGCGGACAATGTCAAACTGTCTGCCGTTTCGGTGCAGTCAGCGTTGATTGATTGGAGGGGATAAAATGAGCACAATCAGATTCACAATAGACGGCAAGGAAATTGTAGCAGAAAAAGGCGTCACAATCCTTGAAGCCGCAAAAATGAACGGCATAGAAATCCCCACTCTCTGTCACCACGAAAGTGTGGCACTTTACGGTGCCTGCGGTATATGTACAGTTGAAGCGGAGGGTGTGGGAAAACTTCTCCGTGCCTGTTCAGCCAAACCCACAGACGGTATGGTTATCCATACAAACTCAGACAGAGTTAAAAAATCCAGAAAAATCGCACTTGAACTTCTTATGAGCGACCACACAGGTGACTGTGTAGGACCCTGCTCTCTCAACTGTCCTGCAGGTACAGACTGTCAGGGGTATGTCAAGCTTATTTCTCAGGGTAAATTTCACGAAGCAGTAGCACTTATCAAAGAAAAGCTGCCTTTGCCTGCATCAATCGGCAGAGTCTGTCCGCATCCTTGTGAAAGTGCCTGTCGCAGACAGATGGTTGAAGATGCAATTTCAATTGCTTATTTGAAAGCATTCGCAGCAGACGAGGATATGAAAGAAAACACTTTTGTTCCCGAAGTTCTTCCCGATACAGGCAAAAAAGTTGCAATCATCGGCGGAGGTCCTGCTGGTCTTACATCTGCATATTTCCTCAGAACAAAAGGCCACAGTGTTACTGTTTTTGACGCTATGCCTCAGATGGGCGGTATGCTCAGATATGGCATCCCCGAATACAGGTTGCCTGAGAAAATTATTGAAAACGAGGTTCAGCAGATTAAAAACCTGGGTGTTGAAATGATAAACAACACGAAAATAGGCAAGGATGTTTCACTTACCGATTTGAGAGAAAATTACGATGCAGTTATCGTCGCTATCGGTGCATGGAAAAGTATGGCTACACGCTGCAAGGGTGAAGACCTTGAAGGTATATTGGGCGGTATTGATTTTCTGAGAAAAGTGAATCTCGATGAAAAAGTAAATATCGGCAAAAATGTTGCAGTTGTGGGCGGCGGTAATACAGCAATGGATGCCTGCAGAACTGCAAGACGTCTCGGTGCAGAAAACGTTTACGTAATTTACAGAAGAACCCGTGACGAAATGCCTGCTGAAAAAATAGAGATCGCAGAAGCAGAAGAAGAGGGAGTAACATTTAAATTCCTTACAAACCCTGATGAATTTATTGGTGAAAGTGGAAAAGTCACAAAAGTAAAACTTCAGGTTATGGAACTGGGTGAACCTGATTCATCAGGCAGACGCTCTCCTGTTCCTGTTGAGGGAAAATTTGAATATCTCGACGTTGACAATGTGATAATCGCAATCGGTCAGAAAGTAAATATAGCAGGATTTGAAGAAATTCAACTTAACTCAAAAGGAATCATTTCAGCAGATGAAAGAACTTTCAGAACTTCACTTGACGGTGTTTTCGCAGTTGGTGATGCCACAAACAGAGGTGCATCAATTGCCATAGAGGCTATCGGTGAAGCTGAAAAAGCATCAAAGGTTGTTGACGGATATCTTCTCGGTATGGAAATCCCCTACAGGAAACCTTTCGTTTCAGAAAAACAAGTTACCCCCGAAATGCTCTCTGACAAAGAAAAGATGCCGAGAGCACAAATGCCTGTTATAAGTGCAGAAAAGAGAGTGAAAACCTTTGAGGAAATCACTCTGGGATTCACCAAAGAACAGGCAATGCAAGAGGCTTCCCGTTGTCTTGAATGCGGTTGCCACGATTACAAGGAATGTAAACTGATAAAATATGCCAATTGGTATGACATCAGACCTGAACGTTTTGCGGGAATGAAAAATATTTTTCCGAAAGAAAGAAAACTTATTTCCATTGAGCGTGACCAGAGCAAATGTATTCTCTGCGGACTTTGTGTGAGAGTCTGCGACGAAGTGGCAAAAAAAGGAATTCTCGGTCTTGTGGGCAGAGGTTTCACAACCACAATAAAACCTGAATTCAGAAATGACGATGTAATCACTTACTGTAAAGACTGCCACAAATGTGCAGATACCTGTCCTACTGGTGCATTAAAAATTCTATAAAAAAGTTAAATGGCTTGTATGAAAATCATACAAGCCATTCTTTTATTTTCTCTTATATGTGCAGAATTTAAACTTAACTCCGTTTTCTTCCTTGACTTCACTTTCTTCTGCAAGATACCAATTTTCATCTTTATCAAGATTGGGGAAGAATTTGTCGCTCTTTTCTGCCGCTGAATCAATCTTTGTCACAACTGCCATATCGCAAAGATAAAGCATCTGCTTATAAATTGATTCACCGCCGATAACCACAACGTTATCGGTATCTTCATTTTTAAGAAGCTCTGTCACTTCTTCAACACTTCTTGCTACCTCTGCACCTTCTACAGAATAACTTTCATCTCTCGAAAGAATGATGTTTCTTCTGTTTTTAAGAGGTGCACCTTTGGGAAATGTTGCAAGTGTTTTTCTGCCGAGAATTACAGTTTTACCCTCTGTAAGTCTGCGGAAATTCTTTAAATCCTCCGAGATATGAAAAAGGAGATTCCCCTCGTTGCCTATACCCCAGTTTTTATCAACCGCTACTACCTGAAACATCAGATTGCCACCTCAATTTTTTCGTTGAAATCGTTTGCCTGATAATTTTCAAGGCTGAAACTGTCTACTGTGAAATCGTAGAAGTTTTTGATACTCTTATCAATTTTGAAAACAGGTGCCTCAAACTGAGGATTTTCAATAAGTTTTTTCACCTGAGGAATATGTCTGTCATAAATGTGAGCATCAGCCACAACGTGGACAAACTCACCAACTTCAAGACCGCTTACCTGTGCAAACATATGAACAAGAACTGCATACTGACACACGTTCCAGTTATTTGCTGTGAGCATATCCTGTGAACGCTGGTTGAGAATCGCATTGAGTTTATTGCCTGTCACATTAAGTATCAGACCGTATGCACAGGGTGCAAGTCCCATTTCGTTAAGGTCGTGATGGTTATAGAGGTTTGTCATAATTCTGCGACTTGCAGGGTTATGCTTCAAATCGTAAAGCACTCTGTCAACCTGGTCAAATTCACCCTCGGGATATTTGTGCTTTACACCTAACTGATAGCCGTAAGCCTTACCGATTGTGCCGTTTTCATCTGCCCATGAATCCCAGATATGTGAATCAAGTTCAGAAATTTTATTTGACTTTTTCTGCCATATCCACAGAAGTTCCTTGATACAGCTTTTGAAGAAAGTTTTTCTCACTGTGATAATGGGAAATTCTTTGTTCAAATCGTATCTGTTAACCATACAGAACTTTTTGACTGTATGTGCAGGTGTTCCGTCTTCCCACTTGGGACGGACATTCAATTCTTCGTCTGAATAGCCGTTTTCAAGTATATCTTTAATGTTTTCAACAAAAACTCTGTCTGCGTAACTCATTTCTGTTTCTCCTTAAAATTCTATTTCTGCCGTTACAGGGAAATGGTCTGAGGGATATTCACCGTTTATCATTTCATTCACTACAGTATATTTCTTTACGTTGATTTCAGGAGATACCATAACGAAGTCAATAATACCTCCGTCATTTTCACCGAAACCGTTGTAGGTGATGCCGTCATCTGTTTCTTCAGCAACAAACTTTGAATCACGGAGTTTTCCTGAAACAAGACCCTCATAAAACTCTGAACCCTGTTCAAAGTTGAAGTCACCTGTAACAATTGTGGGAACTGAAAAGCTTTCCGCTTTCTGGAA
>JAZRQI010000083.1:0-2394 GCA_045649705.1 Acutalibacteraceae bacterium | reverse complement strand
TCTGTACCATATGCAAGGGCAGCAACTGCCTGTGCGCCGCCTGTTTTGAAAATTCTGTCAACACCTGCAACTTTTGCTGCAGCAAGTATGGGAGCAGGAATTTTGCCTGATTCGTCAGGGGGAGTCACCATAACAATTTCTTTAACACCTGCGATTTTTGCAGGAACTGCATTCATAAGAACGCTTGAGGGATATCTTGCAGTACCGCCGGGAACATAAAGACCTACTTTCTCAATAGGTGTTATTTTCTGTCCGAGGATAACGCCGTCTTTATCATTGATGATAAAGTTGTTTCTCACCTGATGTGAGTGGAAGTGGTGGATGTTATCTCTTGCTTTTTCAAGTGTTGAAATGAAATCCTTGTCTTCTGAAGCGTATGCTTCTTCGATTTCTTCCTTAGTTACTTCAAGGTTTTCAACAACTGCTCTGTCGAATTTAAGGCTGTATTCTCTGAGGGCTTTGTCGCCGTTAGTTCTTACGTTATCAATAATATCTGATACAATGTCTTCTACACCGCTTTTTGTGTTGATGTCACGGGTGAGAATATCTTCCTTTTTTGCATCAGCCATTTTTATAATCTTAATCATTTTTTAACCTCCTGAAGTTTTCGGCTCAGTTTTTCAGTGAGTTCATTGATTGTATCCTGCTTGAATCTGTATGATGATTTGTTTGCAATAAGACGTGCGCTGATAGGCATGATTTTTTCAAAAACAGAAAGATTGTTTTCTTTGAGAGTTGTGCCTGTTTCGACAATATCAACAATTACGTCAGAGAGTCCGAGAAGGGGAGCAATCTCAATTGAACCGTTAAGTTTGATGATATCAATTTCTCTGTTGAATGACGCGTAATATCTTTTTGCAATGTTAGGAAATTTTGTTGCAACGCGGATAGGTCTGTCGGGGTCTTCAACGTAGTCATTTTTAGCTGCAACACACATATTGCATTTGCCGATATCAAGGTCAAGGAGTTCGAAAACATCGAAATCGCCTTCATCAAGACAGTCCTTGCCAACAATACCGATGTCAGCTGCACCGTGTGCAATGTAAACTGCAACGTCTGAAGGCTTTACAAGCAGATATCTTACACCGTTATCAGGGTTTTCAAAAACGAGTTTTCTGTTATCTGCATAAATTTCAGCACAATCATAACCGATTGAGGAAAGGAGATTATAAACTTTATCGCCGAGACGACCTTTGGGTAAAGCGATGTTAAGCATTATTTTCCCTCCTTAAGTGTACCATCAAAGGTATATATTGTTTTGTAGTTATAGTCAGTAGGTTCAGTTACTTCAACTTTCACTGAATGTCCATTGTCTGAAAAATCTTTGACAATTCTGAGAAGTTCAGCAGCAGAACCGCCTTTGTTGATGATAACAACATCTGTATCAAACTCTTTTTTGTTTGGATACCAGAGGTTAAGGTTATCAAGATAAATTGCAAAGCCGATAGCCTCAGTATGCTTTCTGATTTTGTTTGCAAGGTTATCGTATCTTCCGCCTGCAAGAACTGCACCGGGAGCATTTTTAACAAATCCCTGGAAAACAATTCCGTTATAGTAATCAGTGTTATTAAGAACTGAAAAATCAACAGTAACATTTTCACTGTAGTTACAGATTTTAAGCGCCTCTGAAATCACTTTGAAATCTTCAATTGCCTCATCAAATGATAAACCGTCAGCTGAGAATTTTTCAAGCTTTGTAATTACATTGTCAATTTTACCGCTGACTGACACAATTTCAATGAATTTATCTGCATCAATTTCGTTTTCAATGAGAAGTTTTTTCAGGTCGTGCATATTTTTGCCGATGATATAATCAATTACCTGTTTTCTCAATTTTCTTGAAATATTATATTTTTCAATCAGTTTTGAAATAACTGACATGTGTGAAATTGAAAGAATGTTATCTGAATCGATTTTACCAAGACTCTCAACAGCAAGAAGAACAATTTCAGAAATGTTGTAGGAATCGATTTTACCGAGAACCTCAACGCCTGTCTGCTTGATTTCTTTGTAATCGTGAGTGTTTTTACCGATTCTGTAAACGCTTTCATTATAGTAAGCCTTAGTAAGAGTATCACGTGAAATTCTTGAATTTTTAACGATAGAGAGAGTTATATCAGGCTTAAGTGCCATAAGACGGCCGTCAGAATTGTTGAAAGCAATGATACCTTCACCTGAAAGGAAATCTCTGTTATCGCTGTAAAAACTGTATTCTTCAAATTTAGCCATACAGTACTTTTTATAACCGAATTTTTCAAAAAGTTCTGCAAGCTCAATAGTAAGTTTGTCCTCAATAGGCAATGAATTTATGTATTGCTGCAAAAGGATACACCCCCAAAATAAATATACTTATATATTATACTACAGTTTAACGCTTTAGTAAAGTAAAACATT
>JAZRQI010000082.1:0-4900 GCA_045649705.1 Acutalibacteraceae bacterium | reverse complement strand
AAGATGATATTGAAAAAGAATTCTTGAGAAGACTTGGGGAAATGGGAGTGTCTGTCACAGTATCTACAAACAGAGGCGATGTTTTTGCTGATGTTGACAGTGTTACAAAAGAAGAGAACTATACTTATCCTGACAGGGTTTTCATCCCCACAAGAAAAGACAGAACTAAAATTCTTAATAAGCAGAAAATATTGTTCAGTGAAAAACTAAAAAGGGTGTTCCACGTATAGAAAGAAGCGGAGATGTTTGATTAGAAACATCTCCGCTTTTTCTTAATTATTCAGATGGCTTATAAAAACAAAAAATCCGAACGAATTGTCATTAACACAAAAGTTCGGATAATTTAATTCTGGTGGGAGTTACAAGTTACATGAACATCAGCGAGATATACCTTCGAGATGTCTTAAACTCAAAATAATTATAGATTTTTATTTATTGTTGTGTTATACTGAAAAAAACCGAACATGAGAGGAGGAGTACTATGCAGAAAACTGACAGAAAAATGCTTATATATTTAATCGGTGCTGTTGTATTGGCTATGGCAGGTATAATATATAATGGAATGTCAGCGGCTCTTTCTGATTCTCTTATAAAAAACAGCTTTGTCGTTATGCCTCACTTTCTGTTTATCACTCTTCTCCTTGGTTGGGTGAATTCACTTCAAAGACGTATTATAAATGTCCGTATCCGCCGATATCTCGTTTGTGTAGGTTTACTTATGGTTTTCTGGATGGCGGTACGCACCTGCAAATGGTTTTTTGTTTCGCAATACGATGTGCTGTGCAGATATCTGTGGTATGCCTTTTATATACCTATGATTTTCATTCCTCTTTTCGGAGTGTTCATCACAACCTATATCGGCAAGCCTGATAGTTATAGAATGCCGAAAGCACTTAATCTGCTATATATACCTGCCTTTGTTCTCCTTTCTCTGATTTTTACAAATGATTTTCACAGAAAAGCTTTCAGCTTTCCTGACGGCATAGAATATTTCGATAACAGCTATAATCATGAGATAATTTTTTATATCACTTCTGTGTGGTTTGTTGTTCTCGGCTTTTATTTTGTTTTTACGATTATCAGAAAAAGCCGTGTGCCGGGCAGTAAAACTTTTCAGAAGCTCCCCATTGTGATTATGGTATGCTGTGTTGTTTTCTGGATTGTTTACGGTATGAAGCTCATAAGGGTTGACCTTACTGCTGTTGACTGCCTTATGATAACCCTGCTTCTTGAAAGTGCAATTCAGTCAGGTCTTATCCGTTCAAATGTGGGTTATACGGAATTGTTTGAAATTTCAACCGTTGCTGCTCAGGTGGTTGACGAAAATTATCAGACACGCTACATTTCATCCTATGCCGATGATTTGCCTGAGGATGTTATGAAAAACGCTTCCGTAAAAAGCGTTGACCTCGGCAAAACAATACTTCACAGCAAGAAGGTTTCAGGGGGATATGTTCTCTGGCAGAACGATGTAAAGCAGATAAAAAAGCTTATGAAAACCCTTGAGGAAACACGTGAAAGGCTTAACGAAAACAACTATCTTCTTAAGGCTGAAATTGATATCAGAGAGCAGAAAGCACGTTTTGACGAAAAAAACCGTCTCTATGACCGTGTCGCAGTTGACGTTGCCGAACAGCTTATGAAAGCAGACTCCTTACTCATTGAAGCGGAAAACAATCCATCCCGTGCACAGAATATCCTTTCACAGATATGTGTTTTAAGTGCGTATATCAAACGAAGAAGTAATCTTCTTCTGCTCAGTGAGGAAAATAATCTCATTTCTGCAAAGGAGCTTGAGTTCTGTATTCGTGAATCTCTCGATAACCTTAAACTGCTTGACGTTTTTACATCTCTTGACAGTAATTGTACAGATGATGTCAGCGTTGAAAATGCAGTTGCTGTTTATGATGCTTTTGAAAAAAATATCGAAATTCTTCTTCATGAAATCAATGCAATTATGGTTTCTCTTAAATGCATCGGAGGAGAGATAAAACTTTCTCTGCAAATCGGATGTGAAAATGCACCCGACACATCTGTTCTGAATAAAATTGAACTTCCTTACGGTAAAATTACCGTAGATGCTGAAGAAAACGATATAAGCGTTGTTATGCTTCTCGGACCGGGAGGTGCATCTGATGATTGATTTACTCAGTATGGGCACAGGTGCAAGGGCGATGTTTATGACGGCTCTCTTCCTGCTCACAACATTTGATTTGTGTCTAATTCCCAACATCTTTCTTCGTGAATACAAGCCTCTTACAAAAATATTCACAGTCCTGATGAACATTCTCGGCTTCGCACAATGTGTTATTCTGATAACAGGTCTGAACGCTTTGTTCTGCTTACGTGAAATTCCGTCACTCAGCAGAACGTTCCTTGAAAATGCAGAATATACACTGATATTTATTATTGTTAATTTGTCATACCTTGTGTTTATCACCGTAGGAGAAAGTAGATACCGCAAAAACACCGTTTCAACGGCATCTATCAAGGAAGGCTTTGACTTTCTTCCCACAGGTCTTTGTTTCTACAAACCCAACGGCACAGTTCAGCTTGTCAACCACAAAATGAATGAACTGAGCTATATAATAACAGGCGAAGAACTTCAGAATGCAAATTTGTTCTGGCAGGTTTTGTGTTCAGGTGAAGTATCATCAGGTGTTCATCGTATATCAGAAGGTGATAATCCCGTATTCCGCCTGAAAGATGGCACGGTTTACACTTTTGCCAAAGAAAAGGTTGAAAAAATTTTTCAGATTACTGCAACAGATACTACAAATCTGCACACGCTTACAAACCGATTGCAGGATAAAAACGATGAGCTGGAGGAAATGAATTACAGACTTCGCAAATACGGCGAAACTGTTGACGAAACCACACGTGCAAGAGAACGTCTTGAAACAAAAATCCGTATCCACAGCGAGATGGGTCAGGCACTTCTTGCAACACGCTATTGCTTGTATCATACCGATGCTGACTATAAGCCTGTTATCAATGCCTGGAAAAGAAATATTGCAGTTCTCCGTACAGAGACAGAGCCTTCAACGAACACAGACCTGCTTGAGTCTCTTGTGAAAATAGCAGAATCTGCAGGGGTCAGCGTAGAAATCAAAGGTAGTCTGCCTGAGGATAACATAGCGGCAGAGCAGCTCACTTATGCGGCAACAGAGGCTCTGACAAATGCAGTCCGTCACGCAGAGGCTACCACACTTTATGTTGATTTTTCCGAAACAGAGGATTTCTGCCTCGCACGCTATACCAACGATGGTACTGTACCCAAAGAAAAAATCCGTGAGGGCGGAGGCTTAAGCTCACTGAGAATTAAAATTGAGCGCTTCGGCGGTGAAATGGAAATTGAGTCTTTACCCCGTTTTGTGCTTACCGTAAAACTCCCGAAAGAGGTGAACAGATATGTATAAGGTGCTTGTGGTTGAAGATGACCCTATGGCGCGAAAATTGCTTGAAATTTACATAAAAGACAGCGAAAAATATTTCCTTTCCCAGTCTATTGAAAGTGCTGCAATGGCAGAGTTTTACTGTCTTAAAAATCCGATTGACCTTATTCTTATGGATGTCTGTACGGCAATGGATGCCAATGGTCTTGATGCTGCGGCAAAAATCAAAAAGATATTTCCGAAAATCAAGATAGTAATTGTAACAAGTCAGCCTGAATGCAGTTTTATCGACAGAGCACGTGAAGCAGGGGTTGAAAGCTTCTGGTACAAGAGTGCATCTGCAGAAGAAATTCTTGCTGTAATGGACAAAACAATGGAGGGCGAATCTGTATATCCCGATACTACACCTGTTCTTAAATTGGGTGATGCAATGAATGTTGATTTCACGGAAAAAGAGCTTGAAGTTCTCCGTGAGGTTGTAAGCGGAGAGTCTGATGCGGCTATTGCGGAAAAACTTCATATTTCCCTGCGTACCGTTAAAGGACATATTCAGACAATGCGTGAAAAAACAGGTTTCAGGAACAGGACAGAACTTGCAGTAAGGGTAAGAGGAACGGGTCTTGTTATAAATGATTACAAAAACGAATAAAGTTTTCTTACGGTGGAGTAATCCACCGTATTTTTTTGCTGTTTTTTTGAAAAGTTTGCACTAAAGTACGGTGTGTAAACATTTGGAATTTGTTAAAATGTATAAAGATAGGGTTATTCTTTTTAAAAATAATGAAAAGAGAGAATTTAATCATGAAAAATCTGAAAAAGCTTACTATCTTACATTCCAACGATTTGCATGGTGATTTCCTTGCAGAAGAAATTGATTCAAGCCTTATCGGTGGCGTTTCAATGCTTTCAGGATATGTGAACAAGGTTCGCACTGAGGAAAAGAATGCAATATACTGCATTGCAGGGGATATGTTCAGAGGCTCTGTTATTGACTCGGAATATCAGGGCGTTTCTACAATTGAAATTATGAATATGCTTGCACCGGATGTTGTAACTGTAGGCAACCATGAAACAGATTACGGTGTATCTCATCTTCTATTTATTGAAAAATGTGCAAAATTTCCTATTATCAATGCTAATCTGCACATTAAAACAAACGGTGCGAGATTGTTCAAGCCCCATCATATAATTGAAATTGACGGAATGAAAATTCTCTTCATCGGCATTCTTACAGAGGATGTGCTTTCTCAGACAAAAAATGACGGTCTCGTAGGAACGTTTGTTGATATTGATGAGGCAGCTATGACTGTGGGCAGAATCTGTAATACATACAATGCAATTGATATCGATTTTACCGTTCTTCTTACTCACATAGGCTTTGAGGAAGACAAAAAACTTGCAGAAAAGCTTGATCCTGCATGGGGCGTCGACGTTATTGTGGGAGGACATTCCCATACATATATTGAAGAACCTGCTGTTGTTAATGATATTGTTATTGTTCAGGC
>JAZRQI010000081.1:0-2896 GCA_045649705.1 Acutalibacteraceae bacterium | reverse complement strand
T
Organism: Acutalibacteraceae bacterium; assembly: GCA_045649705.1. Taxonomy (GTDB): domain Bacteria; phylum Bacillota; class Clostridia; order Oscillospirales; family Acutalibacteraceae; genus SIG575. The sequence continues at coordinate 2,895 of JAZRQI010000081.1, read as the reverse complement.
CAGCATAGTAATAATACACTTGGGGTTCTTTCGGACGGAAAAGCACCATATTACCTTTTGTAACAACTGTAGGCTCTTTGCTACCTTTAAAATAGAAATAGCCTTTTCCAGCAGCAATGTATAAAAGTTGATAATCGTTTCTTCCTTCGGGATGGGGAGTTTCAATTACAGGTCCCGTATGAACACGATAATACCCGCAGTTGTTTACTCTGACAGGCACAGTTAAATCTTCTAAATTAGGATTTTCGTCATCAACATAGGCTACATTAATATACAAGCAAACTCCTCCTTAATGTGATTATGTTTATATTATATAGTAAAATCATACCATAATCAATACGTGATAAAGTGATTTTGTGTATATTTTGGTTAATTTTATTTATTGTTTATGTGTTTTTTCGGGTTTATAATGAAATTACAAAATAAGGTTGTGGTTAACACAAAAGAAAAGGAGAAAAATTATGGAACAGAAAAAATATTTAAAATGGTACCACAAAATAGGTTATGGTTCAGGTGACGTTGCAGGAAACTGCGTGTATGCATTATTAACAGCATTTATGATGATTTACCTGACCGATACAGTTGGGCTCAGCATGGGTATTGTAAGTACATTAATTGCTATTTCAAAGATTTTTGACGGTGTGTCAGACTTCTTCTTCGGAAGAATGATTGATAAAACTCACTCAAAAATGGGTAAAGCACGTCCTTGGATGCTCTGGCCATATATCGGTTGCTCAATTTCACTTGTAGCTTGTTTTGCGATTCCTATGAACTGGGGAGAAACAGCACAGTACATATTCTTCTTCATTTCATATACACTTCTTAATGCAGTATTCTTCACAGCAAATAATATTGCATATGCATCACTTACAGCTCTTATCACAAAGAACACAAGTGAAAGAGTTCAACTCGGTTCTTTCCGTTTTATCTTTGCCTTTGCTACAAAAATCGTAATTGAAGCTATCACAATTCAAGCAGTAAGCTGGCTTGGCGGCGGAGCTTTCGGTTGGAGAACTATCGCTATCATTTATGCAATTCTTGGTCTTATTGTAAATACAATCTCTGTTTTCTCTGTAAAAGAGCTTCCTGAAGCAGACGAAGGCATGGAAAATGAACGCGAAGAAGAGCACAAGCTTACTTTCTTTAAATCCTTCGGATTACTTATGAAGAACAAGTATTACGTTATCATTTGTGTTACTTATATTATGACACAGATTTACGCTTCTGTTATTGGTATGGGTACTTATTATGCGAAATATATTCTCGGAAACGAGACACTCTTTAGTGACCTCTCACTCGCTATCAATATCACCATGGTTGTGGCTCTTATAGCATTGCCTATGGTTATTCAAAAGATGGGCGGTATGTATAAGCTTAATATTGCAGGTTATATTCTTGCAACCATAGGCCGTCTCGGAGTTATGGTTGCCGGTTATATGGGCAGCATTCCGCTTATGCTCGTTTTCACAGCTCTTTCAACCTTAGGTATTGCACCTCTTCAGGGTGATATGAATGCACTCATCGCTTCTTGCTCTGAATATACAACATTAAAGACAGGTCATAGACTTGACGGTATGATGTTTTCTTGCTCATCTCTCGGTATTAAAGTCGGCGGTGCACTCGGTACTGCTATCTGTGGTTGGCTTCTTGACTTTGCAGGCTATGTTGAAAATGCAGCTGAACAGACATCTGCAACAGTCAACATGCTCCACTTCCTCTATCTCTGGGCACCTGTAATTCTTTGTGCGGTAGTAGCTGTTCTTCTTTCACGACTTAAGGTTGAGAAGGCTAACAAAGAGCTTCTTGAAGAAAAGCACATGACAGAAGATGAACTTGATGTTGTTTACGGTAATGTATAAGGGTGGTTATTATGAAAGAATTTCAAAGTTTTGACAGAATAGGCACAATGCCTCACAGAAGCTATTATATTCCCTTTGCTGTTGATGATGCAGTAAGAACTAAGCATAGCATTCTTGACCGCACCTCAAGTTCAAGGTTTACATCTCTTGATGGTATGTGGCAGATAAAACAGCTTGACCATGTTGAAGATTTTGATATCAATGAAATGCTTGGAGATTCCATACCGGTTCCTTCATGTGTTCAGATGCACGGGTATGACCATATTCAGTATTTGAACATCAGATATCCTTTTCCGGTAATGCTCCCTCATCTTCCTTATGACAATCCTTGTTGGCATTATCGCCGTACATTTAACCTGAAAAAACAAAAGGGTGAAAAGTATTATATTAATTTTGAGGGCGTAGACAGTGCTTTTTATCTCTATATTAATGGTCAGTTCAAGGGCTATTCACAGATATCTCATGCTACAAGTGAATTTGACATTACAGAGCTTGCAGTAAACGGTGAAAACACCATTGATGTTCTTGTTTTGAAATGGTGCATCTCTACTTATCTTGAATGTCAGGATAAGTTCCGTTTTTCAGGTATTTTCCGTAATGTATATATGTTGACTCGTCCTGAAAATCATATTACAGATTATAAGATTGAAACTACATTTGATGGCAACGATGGCATTTTAACTTTCACAAACGAAAGTCCGATAAGCATAAAAATTGCTTTAGAAAACAACGATGTTATTGTTCCTGCGAACATGAAATCAGAAATAGTAGTTCCAAATGTTAAACGCTGGACAGCAGAAACGCCAAATTTATATACACTTGAACTCTATGCAAATGGAGAAAAAATCATTGAAAGCGTTGGCTTCAGACAAATATCCATTGATGGCAAAGTGTTCAAAATCAACGGTGAAGCAATAAAGCTTAAAGGTGTAAATCGCCATGATTTCAACTGTGAAACTGCAGCAACTGTAAGTCTTGAAGAATTGGCAAGAGATATTCATCTTATGAAAGAACTGAATGTCAATGCAGTAAGAAC
>JAZRQI010000080.1:0-5122 GCA_045649705.1 Acutalibacteraceae bacterium | reverse complement strand
TTTTTGATATTTGTGTCTGCTGTGATTTCATCATCGGGTTCAACATAGTTGAGAATAAGTTCAATCAGTTTTTCCATTTTATTTCACCTTATCTTCCTTGATATTTTTAAGAATTTCTGAAACTTTGACATCGGGATTTTCAATACCCATAACGAGAGTATCGTGAATTTTATCATAGAAATGATGAAGCTCATCAAGAGGACTGTTTACTATTCTGTACTCAAAGTTGAAATCAAGACCGTTATCATACGCTCTGTGCATAACTGTAAGATAAAGAGGCTGAACGGATGAATCGTTGTTGTACCAGAATCCTCTGCTTGTCTTTTTCATTTCCTCACCGTAATAAGGCATGGGGAAATGAGGATGATATGAGAATGTTATACATTCATATGTATAGCGTGTGCCTGTTTTCATTGCAAGATGTCTGAGAAGAACAGCTTCCATTGAACCCATATTTGAGTGTTCAAAAATGTCGTTCTGTGCTTTTTCAATAACTCTTACTGCTTCTGTGAAAGTCATCTCAGGTTCAACAATATTTCTCATTGAGAAGAAGTGCATTCTTACACCGCCTGATTTTTTATCAAGCAATGTTGCACGGCGGTTAACCATGATTTTGTATGAAATATCTTTTTCATCATCATTGAAAGATGAAAGTGCACTTCTCATACCCATCATAAGTACGCAGGGAACTGAAAGTCCTTTTTCAACACACATTTCAATCAACTTCTGAGATGTTTCAGCATCCAGACTGAATTTGATTGTTCTTGATTCGGGGTTCGCATCAAGGACTTCAGCTTTTCTGAGATTGGGTTTCTTCTTATCAATTCTCTGCTGAAGAAGTCTGCTGGGACGTACATAGTCAGTATAAATGGGTTCTGTTGTGTTTTTGATTGTACCCAGCCAGAATTCTTTGTCTCTTTTATGCTGTTCTGATTTACCGTATGCAAGTTCCTTTTCAACCATATCAAAGTAACTGCGCATAGGCTTGGGATATGCTGTGCCGTGCTTTTTATGGAGATAAATAGCAAGAGCATCTGCAAGGAACATTTTTGAAGAAAATCCGTCAAATGCAAGGTGATGGAGTTTCATATAAATACCATGGTAATTGTTCTCAAGGTGCATAATTCTTATTTCATTGACGGGCTTATCCCACATATCAATTATAGAATGAGAACGGTTTTTAAGGAATTCGTGAGCCTCATCCCAGGGCATTGAAGATATATCTTCTTCAATGATTTCAATTTCGTGTTTATCTGCAAGATACTGATAAACCTTTTTGAAGGGACGTCTTGTGAAACGAAGACGCATTGTATCGCATCTGTCAATCGCTTCATAAAGAGATTCTTTCATCAATTCGGTGTCAAATTCACCCTGCCAGTAGTAACCTGTTACAATGTTAAGAACAGGTGCATCAGTGCTGTGATGCTCTGAAAGATAGAGCATAAGGCTCTGTGCAGGAATCAAAGGATATGCTTTAACTTTTTGTCCGTTTTTAAGTTTGATTTCCATTGCTTCTTCCTCCTTCTTACACTTGAATTAAGATTAAAAATCACAATCAGAACTGAACGTTGTTTCTCTTGATTTTGTTTGTTGTTGTTTTCGGGAACGGAATTTCTCTCAAACGAAGTTTTGCAATTTCTTTTTCTGATTTTTCGCCTTTGTTAGCTTCTTTTATTTTCACTTTAAGATATGCTTCCACGTCTGTGATACCTGCTAATGCAGCGTATTCCATATCGGGAAAAATTTCAGCAATAATTCTGTCGTTTTCTGCGCTTACAACGATTTCTTTGATAACCTTTTCATCTGCAAACTTCATTTCGATTTCTTCGGGAGAAACGTTTTCGCCATTTGAAAGAACGATAAGGTTCTTAAGTCTGCCTGTAACATAAAGATGTTCACCATCGCCGCTGAATCTACCAAGGTCGCCTGTTTTAAGATAACCGTCTTCTGTAAATGCTGCTGCAGTTTCTTCAGGCATTTTGTAGTAGCCCTTCATAACAGATTTACCTTTAACCTGGATTTCACCGTTAACGATTCTTACGTCAAAAATACTCTTCATAATCTTACCGCTTGAGTATTTATATTTATTACTGTTGTCACCTGTTGTGATTTTGGGGCTTGTCTCACTCATACCGTAACCCTGACGGAGAAGAACACCGCATTCTTCATATTCGTCAATAAGAGCGGGAGAAACATAAGCACCGCCTACTGCAAGCCATTTGAGATTTTTACCGAAAACTTTTTCAGCAACTTCTCTTGCACTTAAATCAGGGAATTTTTTACGGAGAATATTAACTTTTCTGATAAGAGTTTCAGCAATCATGGGAACAAGTCTCATTGTTGAGGGCTGGAAAACCTGAAGGCTCTTAGCCATATTGCTCAGGTCTCCGTTAAGACATACTGTAAGACCTTCAAGAAGAGGTTTGAAATAGTCACTTGTAAAGCAGAAGATGTGGTGCATGGGAAGCACTGAAAGAAGAACGTCAGATTTGTCGTTTTCAAATTCTGTATAAGTGATGTTTGCAATAAGGTTTGCAGAAGAAAGCATAACGCCTTTTCTTACACCTGTTGTGCCTGATGTGTAAATGATTGTTGCACAATCTTCAGGATTGAGTTCGATTTCAGAAAGTGGTGCATACTCTGAATCTTCACCGTATTTTTCATAAATGTCAGCAAACCATTCAGCATTTGCCATATTGACCATTACTTTGAGTCTGCCGTATTTTTCTGCGATTGCTTTTGCAGTTTCAGCATAGCTATCCTCGTAGAACAATGCTTCAATATCGCCCTGTTCAAACAATTTAACTGCTTCCTCAACTGTTGTGTTGGGAGCAAAGGGAACAAATACGTTTCCGCTTACAAGAGTACCTGTAAGAACTGTGATGTATTCGTATGAAGTTTTGCCGATGATTGCGATGTGCATTCTTTCGGGGCATACTGAACGGATAAATCTGCAGATAGCAAGGCTGTTCTGATGAAGTGTGTTAAAGCTCTTTTCAACTACCTCATCACCCACAAGATATTTTATAAATGCCTTGTCGCCGTACATTTCTGCACTGTTGTCAATAAGATCTCTCACTGTGTGGATTTTTGAATAAAAGTCAAAACTGCTCATATCTGTTTCCTTTCAATACATATATTTAATACAAACATCGTATAATGTATAATAATGAGGTTAAGAAAATGTATGCGAGTTGTTAAAGTTTTGTTTAACCCACGAGTATTCTGAGCCTTAAATATGACAAATAACGGTCTTGTTTCTTAATTGAAAAAAACACATTCCAAAACGAAAGGCGGTAGGAATTTTCCTGCCGCCTTTTGTTAATTTGTTTATTTGGAACCGTAATAATCTTTTGCTCCGTAGAGTTTGAGCATAATGTCACTTAAAGTTTTGAAAACAGGAGTAAGTTTTCCGTTAAGCTCATACTTTTCAAAGGGTTTATCATCTTCAAAGCCTAAATCGTAAAGTTTTGTGTAAAGTGCAATTTCTGCATTCTTGGCATTATCGTAGCTCCATGTGCGTTTTGCCATCTCTTCGACTGCTGTATTGTATAACACATCAAGTTCTGCTTTATCTTCAGCAGGAATTGAAGAAACCTGTTCTTCATTAAGTCTCTCGTATTTGTTGATTACATTACGAAGACCCTTATTGTCACGGTACTCATTGAACTGAGAATATCCGCCGTTGTTTACCCTTGCATCGGTGATTTCCTTGTTTATAGCAATATCAATACAAAGCTGAATAACGTCTTCAACTGATGACTGAAGTTTCAGATGACTCTGGTTTTTAATAAACCATGTTCTGTCAGGAAGAGCACAAGTACCTGCATCAAGTGAACCGTCGGGAGAAATGTAGCTTTCATCAATTGCAGGTTTATAATCTTTCGGAAGAACTTCGCCGTATTTTGCAGATGTTGCACCTAAAGATGTTGACTGAATCTGAATGATGTTATCCGAACTGTAATTCCAGTTTTCAATAGCACTGGGAAGAGGAAGACCGTAACCGCAGATTACAAAGATATCCATACCTTCTTCAGTAAGCTTTTTTGCTGTAGCTGCTGCATTTTTCTGAATTTCATAGTATTCGTCAGTCTTTGCCTTCAGTTCCTTATGAGCTTCATCTGAAATATATTTTGCAGCAAGAGCCTCATATTCAGCACTTGGAACGAGCGCCCACATTGACGGGCAGTTCATAATAAGATTGCCGAGAACCTCTTTGATTACTCTGCCTGCTATGTAATCAATATGGTCGGTGAAAAGGCTGTAAGGAATAGCTCTTGTCACGAAGTTAAGAAGATATCCCAACCAATCCATACCGCTGTCAGTAAGCTGGAGAATGAGCGGAAGCATTTCTGAATAGAAAAGTTCACTGTCATCAAAGCTGAGAGCTGCATTCATAAGGTCACTGAGAAGATATGAGCCGTCAGTTGCTGCTGCAGCATAAATTACTCTGTCGATGTCAGCCGGGTCGCAATATTTTGCAAGGTACGCGTTACCGATTGTACCGCCAAGGCTGATGAAAACAACTGTTACTTTATCGTGACCTGTCTGCTCTTTAACCATCTGAATATAAGAATCAAGTCTTTCTGCAGTTTCAAGAGTGTCACCGAATGAGCTGTATGCGAAATAATATGCGTGGTCATAACCTGCTTTTTCGCAATAGCCTGTAATATCAACCTGAGCCTTGATGAAATCGTACTCAGTAGGATATTTATATGAGGGCAGTGTATTGCCGTTATCATCCTTTTTGTAGCCCTGAGCATAGCCGTAAGATTTGTCAGTTTTTGTCATTGCCACTTTATTTGAATACCAGTATTCATCAACGTGGATGCCGTTTGTACGTGTACCGTCAGCGTTGAAATAGTGAGAATTGAAAGCCTTGTCAACAACATTTACAAGCTCGTCAACAAAAATATCTCTGTCACCTAAAAGAACACCAAGAATGAGTTTAAGAACAATTGACGGAATAGAACTTGTGATAGTTTTCATATCAAACATAAACTGCATATCCATACCCTCAACAATGGGAAAACCGTCACTTGTGAGAATATCGTTGCCTTCTTTATCCTGGACATAAACCTGTGACTGCATAATACCGTGAACAACAATGATAGGTGTATAT
>JAZRQI010000079.1:0-5863 GCA_045649705.1 Acutalibacteraceae bacterium | reverse complement strand
TAAGCAAGTACGTCATTGATTCTGAAGCCTACCTGATAGATGGGGTTGTTTGTTGAGAATCCGAAAGAGTGACCTGCGTGGTCAGTACCCTCATAAATTGCGAAAATGAAATCTGAGCAGTCGTCATCCTTCAGATCTTTGATTACAGCGTTTGCAGCAGTTGTATCATTTGACTCTTTTGTAAATGTTACATCAAGACCCTTTTCCTCGCAGTATGCTTTTTCGGCTTTATATGTTGAGTTGTCCTTTGTAAAGTGTCCGTCCCAAGTTGTACAGAAAAGAGCAGAATCAATAACCTTATCTTCTGTAAGAGAGGTAAGGAGTGTTTTATACTCCATTGATTTTGTGATTCCGTTACCTGTGATGCCTGTTTTGTCAGCCCACTGACCTGTAAGGATTGAGCACCAACCGGGAGCAGTTGAAGTGTCCTGAGTGTTCTTTTCAGGGAAGTTCACACCGCCGCAGTAAACGAGATTCACAGATGCACCGTTGTCAAGCATTTTTCTGATACCGGAGTCCTTACCCTGTGCCAGTGTCAGTGCGTCTGCTCGGCATCCGTCATAGCCGATAATAATTGCTTTTTTCTCTGTCTTACCTTCGGGAAGTGCTGAAGAGAAATGGTCTTCGACCATTTTGTAAAGGTCTGTCTGGGGGATAGCATCTTCAATAGTGTTTTCGTATCCGATTGATGCTACTGTTTCTCTGTAAGCGGCTTCCGTATCTTTTGCATCAGCAGAATGTATGCCGAGCAAAGCGGGGATTATAAGAATGGCTGTAATGATTTTCGTGAGTAATGTCATATATAACTCTCCTTGCATAATATGATATATCTATTATATTTCAGTACGGAGCATTCTTCAATAAGCAGAATTCACACAAAAAATGAATACTTTTTGTAAATTATGTCAAAAACTAAATTGATTGGTAGTATAAGTTTGGGGAACATTAAATTTGCAAGTATTGACTTGAAATCTTGCAAGTGCTATAATAAGTAAAAACAAAGTTAATTTTTTAACATTATTGTTCACTGCTCTGAGCTGTGGGCATTTTATAATTCAGAAAGGAGAAATACGAAATGGAAAATTATTCATCATTCGTTACTCTCATCGGTTCAATAATTGCGATTGTTTTCGCAATAATAACGGCAAAAAAGGTTATGTCTTACTCTGAGGGTACAGACAAAATGCAGAAAATTGCAGCCTCAATCAGAGAGGGTGCAAACGCTTACCTGAAAAGACAGTACACAATTGTGTCTGTGTTCTTCGGCGGAATGTTTTTGATACTTGGCGTTATGGCACTTGCAAATCTGCTTACACCATATGTGCCTTTTGCATTCCTTACAGGCGGATTTTTCAGCGGACTTTCAGGTTTTATCGGAATGAAAATCGCAACTGCATCAAATGCAAGAACTGCAAATGCTTGCCGTGAGGGACTTAACAAAGGTTTAAGAGTGGCATTCAGTGCAGGTTCGGTTATGGGCTTTACAGTTGTAGGTTTGGGGCTTTTTGATATCTCACTGTGGTTTATTCTTCTTAAATTCGTATTTAAACTTGAAGCACCTGAAATCACAAGTGCAATGCTTACATTCGGTATGGGTGCATCTTCAATGGCACTTTTTGCAAGAGTAGGCGGCGGTATCTTCACAAAAGCAGCAGACGTCGGTGCAGACCTTGTTGGTAAGGTTGAAGCAGGTATTCCCGAAGATGACCCCAGAAACCCTGCAGTTATCGCAGACAATGTTGGTGACAACGTGGGTGACGTTGCAGGTATGGGTGCAGACCTTTACGAGTCTTATGTAGGTTCGGTTATTTCGGCAATGGCACTTGGTGTTGCGGCTTTCGGCGGAAGTATGAAAGCAGTTTCACTTCCCATGATTCTTTCTGCAGTAGGTGTTGTCTGCTCAATCATCGGTTCATTCTTTGTAAAAACAGGTGAAAAAACAGAGCAGAAGCTTCTTCTCAAAGCACTCAGACGAGGCACAAATTTAAGTGCAATACTTATTGCTGTTATGGCTTTACCCCTGGTTTACTTTATAATGGGCAAAGATAATCTGGGTCTTTATCTCTCAATTCTTTCAGGACTTGTGGCAGGTGTGGCAATCGGTTTCTCAACTGAGTATTTCACATCCGACACATACAAACCTACAAGAAACCTTGCTAAAAAATCAGAAACAGGCTCAGCAACAATTATTATCGGCGGTGTAGGCCTTGGTATGATGTCAACAGCAGTTCCCGTTATCATCATCGCGGCGTGTGTTATTGCAGCATTCGCTTTTGCAGGCGGATTTGTAAGCGGTGCATCAGGTCTTTACGGTGTTGCAGTGGCAGCGGTAGGTATGCTCTCTACTCTCGGTATTACTCTTGCAACAGATGCTTACGGCCCCGTTGCTGATAATGCAGGCGGTATTGCACAGATGGCAGGTCTCGACGCAGAAGTAAGAGAGAGAACAGATGCTCTTGATGCTCTGGGAAATACAACAGCAGCAACAGGTAAAGGCTTCGCAATCGGCTCGGCAGCACTTACTGCTCTGGCTCTCATTGCATCATATAAAGACCAGGTTCTGAAAGTGCTTTCAGACCTTGGAACAGGTGAAACAATTGACCTTTCAATTATGAACCCTGCAGTTCTTATAGGATTGTTTATCGGCGGATGTCTTCCCTTTGTTTTCGCAGCTCTTACAATGAACTCTGTAGGCAGAGCGGCAGAAAGCGTAGTTGTGGAAGTCCGCAGACAGTTTAAGGAAATCAAAGGCATTATGACAGGTGAAACAGATGCGGACTACGCTTCCTGCGTTGACCTCTGTACAAAAGCAAGTCTCAGGGAAATGCTTCTTCCCACAGTTACTGCAGTAATTGTTCCCATCGTTACAGGTCTTGTTTTCGGATACAACGGTGTTATCGGTATGCTTGCAGGTGCAACAGTAACAGGCTTCCTTATGGCAATATTTATGTCAAACTCAGGCGGTGCATGGGATAACGCGAAGAAGTATATTGAAAGCGGTGAGTTCGGCGGTAAAGGAAGCCGTAACCACAAAGCAGCTGTTGTAGGTGACACGGTAGGCGACCCGTTCAAGGATACATCAGGTCCCTCAATCAACATCCTTATCAAGCTTCTTTCGATGGTATCAATCGTTTTTGCATCACTCGTTGTGAACTATCACATTCTTTAATAACGAAATCCTCCGTAAATCTCTACGGAGGATTTTTCATTTTCTATTGAAAATAATATTATTTAATGTTATACTGATAGTAACTTGATAATTTTCAAGAAAGGATGATAAACAAATGGCAGAAATCAAAAATCTTGATGCTGTTGCTGCTCTTGACGCAATGGATGCCCACGTTGATGACTGGCGTGATGCGGTCAAAGGTAAGCAGAGAGGTATTTTTTCTTTTGATGACCTTGTAACAGTAAAACTCAAAACTTTTAAAAAGAGAATCTACACCGATATCGAAACAATTCCTGCATGGAAAATGAAGGAATGCATCTACAAGGGTGTGGATGACTATGAATTCTTATATGACGAATGGAAGGACCTTAATGTAGGTGACCGTTGGGGCAATAACGGCTGGAGTGCATTCTTCAAAAACTCATTCGATATGCCTGAACGCTTCAAGGGTAAGAAAGTAACACTCAACGTCTATTTCGGCGGTGACTCACTTCTTTCTCTTAATGGTGAACCCTATCAGGGGCTTGACCCCTTCAGAAACAGCGTTCTTCTTACAGACTGCGCTAAAGGTGACGAGCATTACGATGTTGACATTGAATCATACTATGTATGGCATTCAAACGAATCAACAGTAAAAACACTTTCTTGCTCATTCATCGGTGTTGTTGATCCCGTAATCGAAGAAGTTTACTGGGACTTCAAGGCTGCATTCAATGCTCTCTTTATGCCCGTTCTTGATACAGGTCTTGCAGAGATTATCCGTGCAGCACTTAAAGAAGCTTTCACTTATGTGAACTTCGACCTTGATGGTGAAGAATTCAAAGCAGAACTTCTCAAAGCTCAGAAGGTTCTTAAAGACAAGGTTTACAATAATCCAAACTACTCATCAGTCGGTAAGCTTGCTCTTGTAGGTAACTCACACCTTGACATCGTGTTCATGTGGGCTTACAAAGAGTACGTTCGTAAGCTCGGCAGAACTCACGCTACAATGCTCAGACTTATGGAACAGTATCCCGATTTCATCTTCTCACAGAGTACAGCACCTACATATATTGAAATGGAAAAACGCTATCCCAAGCTTTTCGAACAGGTTAAGAAACGTATCGAAGAAGGCAGATGGGAATACATCGGTGCTATGTGGGTTGAACCTGACTGTAACCTGGTTTCAGGTGAATCATTCACACGTCAGCTTCTCCACGGCGTAAGATATGCAGAAAAAACATTCGGCATCACTCCCAAAACATGTTGGGTTCCCGACGTTTTCGGTAACGGCTATGCAATGCCTCAGATTCTCAAAAAAGCAGGCGTTGAATATTTCGTAACACATAAAATGGGTATCTGGAACGATACTAACCCCTGGCAGTATAACACATTCTGGTGGGAAGGCCCCGACGGCTCAAAGGTATTCTCAATCGTTCCTCCCACACACTTCATCGGCACAGTTGAAGCAGACTCACTTAAAGTTAACTGGTCAAGATATACTGACAAGGAAACAATCGGTGAATCAATGTACTGCTACGGCTGGGGTGACGGCGGCGGCGGTGTAGACACCGAAATGCTTGAATATGTTAAACGTTACAGCAAGTTCCCCGGACTTCCTGAAGCAGTTCCCAGCAAGATTGAAGATTCACTTGCAAGAATGAAAGCAAACGCTACAGAAACAAACATTCCTACATGGAAAGATGAACTTTACCTTGAAGAGCACCGCGGTGTTCACACAACAAAAGCTCTTCTCAAGAAGCTTAACAGACGTAGTGAAAACCTCTACCGTGAAGCAGAACTTTTCGCAAGTGTTGCAATGAAATATGGTTACAAGTATCCTCTTGACAAGCTCAACGAAGGTTGGCAGATGATTCTTACAAACCAGTTCCACGATTCACTTCCCGGCTCACACATCACAGAAGTTTTCGGTGACCTTTGTGCAATCTATGATGAAATTATCAAGATTGGTGAAGAAGTAAGAGATGAAGCTCTTAACGTTATTGCAGGTAATGCAAACGGTGAAGAAAAATACGGTAAACCTTTCGCACTCTTCAACTCACTCGGTGTAAGTGCAACATCAAAGGTTGAACTTCCCTACAAGGATGTTGAAATCTTCGACGAAAACGGAAACAAAGTTCCTGTTCAGGCTTATACAAAGCTTGACGGCACAAAAGTTCTTGTGTTCGTAGCAAAAGACGTTCCCGCAGCAGGTTACAAGGTATTCTATACAAAGGATGCAGCAGTAAACGAAGCAAAAGCACTTACAGGTAACGTAATTGAAAACGATAACTTCAAGGTTGAACTTGATGACTCAGCAGAAATCGTTTCAATCTTCGATAAGAACAACAACCGTGAAGTTCTTGAAGGCAAAGGTAACGTATTCAGACTTTACGAAGACCTTCCCGGTAAATATGACGCATGGGATATCGTTGCAACTTATGTTGACCGCGAATTTGATACAGAAGCAGGTAAAGTAACTGCAGTAGCAGAAGGTGACGTATTCACAGTTCTTTCAATCGAAAAGAAAATCAACAAGTCACTTGTTAAGCAGAACCTTATCATCTATAACGACCTTGACAGAATCGACTTCGATACATTCATCAGCTGGCACGAACAGGAAAAACTCCTTAAAGTCGGCTTCGACGTTGATATCAAGGCATCAAAATACACAAGAGATATTGCTTATGCTACAATCGAAAACTCAAACTACCG
>JAZRQI010000078.1:0-6523 GCA_045649705.1 Acutalibacteraceae bacterium | reverse complement strand
AAGAGGAAACGTGATGCGTCAACGGGGATTTCTTCAAGAAGGTCAACAAGTGTGATAGCCTTACCTGTTCTCTTTGACATTCTTACAGCCTCACCGTTACGTGTGAGTCTTACAAGCTGCATAAGAATAACATCAAGACGTGTTGAATCTACGCCGATTGCATCAAGAGCAGATTTCATTCTTGCAACGTGACCATGATGGTCTGCACCCCAGATGTCAATTGCAATATCAAACTTTCTCACCTCAAGTTTGTTGCGGTGGTAAGCGATATCTGCTGCAAAATATGTGGGGTTGCCGTTTGCACGGATAAGAACATCATCTTTGAGTTCAAGCTTGTCAATATAATCCTGAGTCTTACCCTGAGAAAGAAGCATCTTTGTCTGAACTTCAATGTTCTTGTACCAGAGTGCCCCGTCCTTTTCATAGGTAAGTCCGTTATTTTTAAGAAGTTCAATTGTGTCTTTCAGTTCACCGTCATTGTGAACGATTGATTCGTTGAACCATTTGTCATATTCAATTCTGTATTTTAAAAGAGTTGCTTTCATATTGTCTATATTTCTGGGAAGTGCATAGTCAATAAGTGCTTTTCTTCTTTCATCTTCGCTTTTTTCAAGGTAGCTGTCACCATAAACGTTTGCAAATTCCTGTGCTCTTTCCTTGATATCTTCACCGTGATAGCTGTCTTCAGGAAGTTCTACCGCATCTTCACCTTTGTAAATCTGCTGATATCTGATATCGAGTGAAAGACCGAATTTTTCAATCTGATTACCTGCATCGTTAATATAGAATTCACGGCTGACATCGTAACCTGCATAGTCCATAATTGCAGCAAGACAGTCACCGAGTGCGCCACCTCTTGCGTTACCCATATGCATAGGTCCTGTGGGGTTTGCAGAAACAAACTCAACGTTTACCTTTCTGCCCTGACCGTAGTCTGAACGTCCGTAATCTTCTCCGCATTCACGTACATCTTTGAGAATTGCAGAATAATATGAGGGACTGAGATAGAAATTAAGGAAACCGGGTCCTGCAATTTCACATCTTGCAAGATATGTTCCCTTAAGATCAATATTTTCAAGAATGATTTCACCGATTTTTCTGGGATTCATTCTGAATGCTTTTGTTGACATCATTGCAACGTTTGAAGAGAAGTCACCGTTTTTGTTATCTGCGGGAACTTCTATTTTGAAATCGCAGACAGGCTCAGCAGGGAGAGTTCCTGCGCTGACAGCTTTACCCATTGCATCGAGAATTACCTGTCTTATCTGCTGATGTGTTTCGTTTACGATTTTAGACATTTTTCTACTTCCTTTCAAGCTTCTGTCACTGTTATTACGAGATAATTTTCAGAAACTACACCTGCGCCTAAATCAAGTGTATAATCAAATTCAAGAGTACCGCCTTTTTCACTCATATCACTTTCAACTCTCTGTGCAAAGACACCCAGCATAAGGTTTCCTGCAGGAGTTGAGTAAGAACAGTTATGGCGTTTACCACGCTGAATGATAAGCTCGGTTTCAAACATACCTGAACGTGTCATTGTGATACATTCACCGTTTTCAACTTTCAGACTTACATGACAACCCTCAAGCTCACCATTTTCAGTGTAAGACAGAACATAGTTGTCTCTGTTACCTGAAAATTCACCTAGAAGCGTTGTTTCAAGTCCATCAGTGTCTCCGTCCATTTCGTGGCGGTCAACAATTTTTATAACAACTTCTTTTTCCATTTATTTACTCCATTTTTCCTCGGCATATTCAATGAGTTTTGAAAGAAGAACTCCGCTTTCAAAACCTGCCGCTTTCATCAGTTTGGGATACATACTGATGCTTGTGAATCCGGGAAGAGTGTTAGGCTCGTTAAGCATAATTTTACCGTCAGATTCTCTTACAAAGAAATCGACTCTTGCAAGACCTGAGCAGCCTAATGCTTTGTAGGCATTACAAGCTGCTTTCTTTACATCCTCAAGAACATCGGGAGAAAGTCTTGCAGGGATAAAGAGTTCACTTGCGTCGGAAATATATTTTGCCTCGAAGTCATAGAATTCGTTTGCCGGAACAAGCTCACCCACTTCACCTGCAACAGGCTCGTCGTTGCCCATAACTGCACATTCAACTTCTTTGCCTACTATACCTTCTTCAAGAACAAGTTTTTTGTCTTCTCTGAAAGCAGTTTCCATAGCCTCTTTGAAAGTTTCTCTTGAAGACACTTTTGTCACACCTACGGATGAACCTGCATTTGCAGGTTTAACAAATACAGGATAACCAAGATATTCTTCTGCTTTATCAAGGATTTTATCTTCATCAAGTGAATATTCATACTCAGTTACGCCAATCCATTTTGCCTGAGGTATTCCTGCACAGTCTGCAACTGTATTGGTAAGTGTCTTATCCATACAAACGGCACTTGAAGCGCAGTCACAACCTACATAGGGAATTCCTGCCAGCTGGAGAAGACCCTGAATTGTACCGTCTTCACCGTTTTTTCCGTGCATAACAGGGAACACCACATCAATATGTTCTGTTCTGATTCCGTCTTTTTCGAAAACTATAAGTCCGTGACAGGAAGCATCGGGAGAAATGACTGCTTTTGTCAGATTCTCCTTGTCTTCTGTCCATTTATCTTCAGGGAGATTTTCTGTTTTACCTGTGTATTTAAACCATTCGCCTTTCTTTGTGATACCGAGCATTAAAACCTCATACTTATCCTGAGGAATATTCTCTATCACAAATTTTGCTGAAACGGTGCTGACATCGTGTTCACTTGAAGCACCGCCGAAAATTACAAGAACTTTCTTCATTATCACAAAACCTTCTTTACTGTTGCTGATTCATAAGTGTCTGCATCACACCCTGTTTCTTTGCTTTCGGGGGTTTGTATGCAGGGGGATTTTCAAGAAGTTTTATTGCCTTTTTACCCGGCTTTGATGCAAGATATCTGTTGACATTGATAACAATTGCAGCAAGTTCAGGGTCCATATAGTCAACGCAGTTTGCAAGGAGTTCATCGTCGTTGTTAAGCTGACTGAAAATAGTAACTGCAATAAGGCTCTGAACCTCGTTTGTACCGTCAAGATAAATTTCGTTCATCATATTGAAGAACTTCTTCATCTGCTGCTTATCGTTCTGTCTGATTGTGTTAACAGCGTATGAGCCGTACTGAGTAAAGAAGTCATCAGCAAGGAAATCGCCGTATTTTTCAACATTTCTCTTGTATTCATCACGGAGTTCGGGATAGAAAATAGTGTATCTGTTTGCAAGAGTATTAGGATCATAGAAACTTCCGTTCTGTGCAGCAGCCTTTGACACGGGAGGAGGAAGTTTCACTCCTTTTACAGGTTTGTTTTCTTCCCTTGTTTTAAATCTTGAATCAAGGCAATCGTTAAACTCGTTAGCGATGTACTTTACATCTTTCTCATCTGAGTCTTCATCAAAGAGTGATGCAGAAATGCTTGTGTACTCAATTTCTCCGCCTTTATCTTCACCTGTCTGGAAGCAGAGTTTGTTGTCTGAATAGAGGACTCTTACATTGCCTCTTTCTGAAACATAGTCAATATAGAACTTGCCGTCATCTTCATTTACGGGAAGTTCGTCTTTTTTCTGTGAATCGGAATATACTGCTGAAAAGCCTTTAAGTGCGAGATTTTCAGCGATGCCTTTGTCGATAAGTCTTAATGCTTCTTGAATATTCATTTCAATTCTCCCAAAATTAAAGTTTACATAGTATTGTACCACAAAAAACACACTTTGTCATCATCTATTTATAAAAGAATTTGTAAAAAATCCCTCAATATATGTATAGAATGAAATAAACTTGCTTTATTTTCTATTATATGGTATAATGACACATTATTATACTTGGTGTTTTATACACAAAGGAGTCAATACAGATGGAATACATTTTTTCAGACAAAATTTCTTCTCTTAAGCCCTCTGCAATAAGAGAAATTTTAAAAGCAACTTCTGACCCGGGAGTTATTCCCCTTGCTGCAGGTAACCCCTCTGCTGAGGCATTCCCTGTTGAAGAAGTTAAAAAAATCACAGCACAAATTTTGGCAGATGACCCTATCCTCGCTTTGCAGTACGGTGTAACAGAAGGCTACAACCCTCTGAGAGAACTTATTTCTTCCTACATGAAGAAAAAGCACAACATCGGCAGAGATTTCGACAACATCATTATCACTGCAGGTGCTCAGCAGATTATGGACCTCGCTTCAAAAGTTCTTCTCAACGAAGGTGATACTGTAATATGTGAGTGTCCCTCTTTCATCGGCTCTCTCAACTGCTTCCGTTCATACAACGCTCACCTTTGTGGTGTTGAAGTTGAAGACGACGGCATAAACATCGAGAAGCTTGAAAATGCACTCAAAACAGAAAAGAACGTAAGATTCATCTATACAATCCCCAACTTCCAGAATCCCTCAGGTGTTACAATGTCACTTGAGAAGAGAAAAGCAGTTTATGAACTTGCTAAAAAATATAACGTTCTCATTGTTGAAGATAACCCCTACGGTGACCTGAGAGTCAGCGGTGAACACGTGCCCTCAATCAAGAGTTTTGACGAAGACGGCATCGTAATTTACGGTGGTTCTTTCTCAAAGATTCTTTCTCCCGGCATCCGTGTAGGCTACGTTATTGCCCCCGAACAGATTATTGCAAAAATGACTGTGGGCAAACAGGCAACCGACGTTCATACACCTATGCTTACTCAGTTAATCGTTTACAACTGGATGAAAAACTATAACTTTGAAGAACATATTTCAAAAATCTGCAACATATATAAATCAAAACTTGAGCTTATGTGTGATGCTACAGATAAATATCTGGGTAACAAAGTAACTTATGTTCGTCCTGAGGGCGGTCTTTTCGTATGGTGCAAACTGAATGACGGAATTGATATGCTCGACTTCTGTGCAGAAGCGGTTAAAAACAAAGTTGCAGTTGTTCCCGGAACTGCATTTATGATGAGCGCTGAAGATAAAACTCAGTGCTTCAGAATGAACTTCTCAACTCCCTCTGATGACAAAATCGTAAAGGGAATTGAAATCCTTGGCAACATCCTGAAATGAGGTAAAATAAATGGAAAACACAGAAAAGAAAAAGAAAATATTAAGTTGCATACAGCCTACAGGTACTCCCACACTTGGTAACTACCTTGGTGCACTTAAAAACTGGAAAGCACTTGAAGATGACTTTGATGCTGCATATGCAGTTGCTGACTTACACGCAATCACTGTAAGACAGGACCCTCAGCAGTTCAGAAAACAGATTATTGAAGCTTATGCGCTTCTCCTTTCAATCGGTCTCAGCCCCGAAAAAAGTATCGTTTTCGTTCAGAGCCACGTTCCCACACACGCTCAGCTTGCATGGATTCTCAACTGCTACACACAGTTCGGCGAAATGAGCAGAATGACTCAGTTCAAGGACAAATCACGTTCACACGCCGACAACATCAACGTAGGTCTTTTCTCCTACCCTGTTCTTATGGCAGCAGACATCCTTCTCTATCAGGCTGATTTCGTTCCCGTAGGTGCAGACCAGAAACAGCACCTTGAAATCGCAAGAGATATTGCCGCAAGATTCAATGGTATGTATGGTAACGTTTTCACAATTCCCGAACCCTACATTCCCAAAGCAGGTGCGAGAATCATGTCTCTTCAGGACCCTTCAAAGAAGATGAGCAAATCAGACGAAAACACAAAGTCATTCATCTCAATGCTGGATAAACCTGAAACAATTATGAAGAAAATGCGTTCAGCAGTTACAGACAGCGAAGCATCTGTCCGCTTTGACGAAGAAAACAAACCCGGTGTTTCAAACCTTATGAACATCTACTCATGCTGCACAGGTCTTGACTATGAGCAGATTGAAAAAGAGTTCGCAGGAAAAGGCTACGGTGATTTCAAAACTGCAGTAGGTGAAGCGGTTGTTGAAGAACTCCGTCCTATCCGCGAAAACTTTGAAATGTATATGAAAGACCCTGCAATGCTCAAAGAAATGATGAGCAAGGGAGCTGACATTGCAACAAGAATTTCACAGAGAACTCTCGACAAAACTATGAAAAAAATAGGTTATGTTCTCAGATAATTATTATTGGAGGTTTTTCTTATGAAAGCCAGAGACAGCGTAAAAAATTACGATTCAAAAATCAGAGAGTATGTAAACTACTCTTACAGACAGTCAAAAAACGCCTGTAAAAACTTCGGTTCAAGACCTGCCGGCGGAGAAAACGAAAAAGAACTTCAGAAGCATCTTGTAAGCGAACTTGAAACCTGTGCAAATGAAGTAAAAACTGAAAGTTTTTCTTTTGCAAAAACAAATTCTTTCAGTGAAAACATTTTCACAATCATTTTCCTTGCTCTTGCAGTTTTATTCGTTATCCTCGAATGCTTCGGCATTTTCCCCACCGACACAATCCCTGCAATAGGGACTGCAGTTTTCGTAATTGCAGGTGTGGCAAATATTTTCACAGGATACACAAGTAAAATTTTCGCAAAGAAAACCGAATCTTCAAACATCTTTGC
>JAZRQI010000077.1:0-18605 GCA_045649705.1 Acutalibacteraceae bacterium | reverse complement strand
CCCCTTGCATTTTCAAGGGGAGGCTACACAGCAAACATTCTGATAAATTATAAGTTAAATAAAAAAAGTCTCACTTAAAGCTCGATTACCTTAAGTGAGACACTTTTTTATTTAGTTGCTTTTAAATATTTCTCAAAGTTTTCTGACCACTTGTCAGCATCCTGAGGAATATAAGTTACAACGTTTTCACTTGATGCAATAATTTCTCTTGCTTCTTTAATATCCTTGATTTCACCGTGTGAAATGAGCTGAACTGCAAGGTTACCGAGAACTGTTGCTTCAATAGGTCCTGCTTTTACTTCGCAACCGCAGGAATTTGCAGTCAATTGACAAAGGAGTGTGTCCTTTGTTCCGCCGCCGATAACGTGAATTACGGGATAATTTTTGCCTGTGCATTCCTTGATTTTGTCGAAAGTTTCTCTGTATTTCATAGCAAGACTTTCGTAAATGCAACGCATAATTTCCCCTACTGTTTCAGGAACATACTGATTTGTTTTTCTGCAATATTCTCTTACTCTTTCAGGAAGATTTCCGTGAGGTACAAACTCAGGAGCGTCAGGGTCAATGAAACATTTGAAAGGCTCTGCTTCAAGTGCTAACTTTTCAAGGTCAGCATAAGAATAGTTTTCGCCCTCTCTTGCCCACTGACGGCGGCTTTCCTGAATAAGCCACAAACCGATAATATTTTTAAGGAAACCTGTTGAGAAATCGTATCCGCCCTCGTTTGTAACGTTGATTTCATAAGTTGTATCGTTTACAACAGGTTTTTCAAGCTCTGTGCCGAAAAGTGACCATGTACCGCTGCTGATAAATGCAAATTCACCCTCAGGACAGGGAACTGCACTGATTGCTGACTGTGTATCGTGTTCACACACTGCAATTACGGGAACTGAAGGAACACCGCATTCTTCGCAGATTTCTTTGCTGAGGAAACCTACCTTTGTACCGCTTTTTACAATCGGTGCAAAAATATCTTTTCTGATTCCTAATTTATCAAGAAGTTCTCCTGACCAGGAATTTGTTTCCAGGTCAATCATCTGTGAAGTTGTTGCAATAGAATATTCAGTGTTTTTCTCACCTGTGAGCATATATGCAAAAAGGTCAGGCATAAAGAGCATTTTGTCTGTTCTTTCAAGCATATGAGGACGCTCTTTTTTAAGGGCAAGAAGCTGGAAAATTGTATTAAGCTCCATAAACTGAATACCTGTGATGTCATACATTTCTCTTTTAGAAATATATTTTTCAGCTTCCTCAATCATACCTACTGTTCTTGTGTCGCGGTAGTGAATGGGATTTTCAAGAAGACAGCCGAATTCATCAATAAGTCCGAAGTCAACACCCCATGTGTCGATGCCGATACTGTCAAAACCGCCTGCCTGTTTTGCTTTGATAATACCCTGTTTGATTTCATAAAAAAGTCTGAGTACATCCCAGTATGTAGTGCCGTTTACACTTACAGGGTCGTTTGAAAAACGGTGAACCTCTTCAAGCTCAATCTTTCCGTTTTCAAACTTGCCGATAATTGCTCTTCCGCTTGATGCGCCGAAGTCAAAAGCAAGAACTCTTTTCAAATTATATCACTCCAATTATTCAATAACTACGCCTTTTTTGATGATGATGTTAGCATAAATTGCTGTTTCACCTGTTGAAACGATAGCGTATGCTTTCTTTGCTCTGTCATAGAAGTCAAAACGTTCAACAAGCTCAAATTCTTTTTCACCCTCGTTATTTTTAACGATTTCTTTGTACTCTGCCCAGATAGGAGGACGGTTTTCGCTGTCACCGTTATCCATAAGTGCAACAGGTGCATCTACGTATGTATCAAGAGGGAAAAGTTTAAGAATTGCATCAAGAACGTTGGGAACTGAGTGTCCGTCAAGGCGTACAAGTCTCTGAGCACAGGATGCTGCAGGGAAGTTACCGTCACCGATTACAAGTTCGTCACCATGACCCATTTCCATAAGGATTTTGAGAAGTTCGGGTGTGAGAATTGAAGGAATGTTTTTAAGCATAATATTTAGTCCTTTCTATATAAAAAATTATTTTATTTTTTCGCTTCTGTCACCGTACATACTGTACATATTACTGTAAATGCCATCTTTCTGAATCAGTTCATCGTGTGAACCCTGTTCAGCAATACCGTCTTCCGTAAGAACGATAATTTCATCGGCATTTTTGATTGTTGTAAGTCTGTGGGCAATTGTAAGTGTCGTTCTGCCCTTTGCAAGACGTTCAAGAGATTCCTGAACAAGTCTTTCACTCTCGTTATCAAGAGCAGATGTTGCTTCGTCAAGAAGAAGTATGGGAGGATTCTTCAGGAAAACTCTGGCAATTGAAATTCTCTGTTTCTGACCGCCTGAGAGTTTAACGCCTCTCTCTCCGATGTATGTATCAAAACCGTTGGGCAAATTGCAGATGAAATCGTAAGCGCCTGCCTGTTTTGTGGCTTCAATAATTTCTTCTTCCGTTGCATCAGGTTTACCGTAAATCAGATTGTCACGGATTGTTCCGCTGAAAAGGTAAACGTCCTGTGCCACAACACCAATGTTTGAACGGAGTGATTTCAACGTAATATCTTTGATGTTTCTGCCGTCAACAAGAATTTCACCCGACTCTGCTTCATAGAAACGAGGAATGAGATTGCAAAGCGTTGTTTTACCGCCACCGCTGGGTCCTACGAGAGCAAGGTTTTCGCCTTTTTTAAGATGAAGATTCAGGTTTCGGAGAATCTGTTTTTCGCCTTTGACGTAACTGAAAGATACATTTTTAAACTCAATTTCTCCCTCAACATTTTCAATTGCGACTGCATTTTCACTATCAATGATTTCGGGAATTTCGTCCATAATTTCAGTAAATCTTTCAACACCCGTAACCCCGCGGCTGAACTGTTCACTGAAATCAACGATACTTCTTACTGAGTTAAGAAGTGTGGAAACAAGAAGCAGACTTGCTGCAAAGTCACCTGCTT
Source organism: Acutalibacteraceae bacterium (assembly GCA_045649705.1). Lineage (GTDB taxonomy): Bacteria > Bacillota > Clostridia > Oscillospirales > Acutalibacteraceae > SIG575. The sequence goes on along the minus strand of JAZRQI010000077.1, from coordinate 15,637 downwards.
CAATCTTTCCTGTTTTCATAAGCCATGCACCCATTGCAATTACCGCAATGTACATTGTGCCGTTAATAAGCCCTACTGTTGAGTGGAAAGAAGCCATATATCTATAGCCTCTGATTTTTACTTTTATGTACTCATCGCAACCTGCAAGAAACTTTTTCTTTTCTGTTTCTTCGTTTGTAAATGAACGTACAACCTTTACACCGAGAAGACTGTCTTCAAGACGTGCATTTATTTCACCGATCTGATGACGGTTTTCTTTGAAAGTATCACGCATTTTTGTTCTTGTTTTTTTGGTGAGAATAACCATAAAGGGAAACAGAACGAAAACTGCAACTGCAAAGCGGATATCCATTGTTGCAAAGATGTAAAAACTTGCAATGAATTTCACAACTGTCATCAGAATCATTTCAGGGAAATGATGTGACCACTCAGAAACGTCAAAAAGGTCAGATGTCATTCTTGACATAAGCTGTCCTACTTTTGTGTTGTCAAAATATGAGAAAGACAAGGTCTGTAAATGGTCGAACATATCTTCTCTCATTGCGTTTTCAATCTTTGTGCCCATTTTGTGACCGAAAAATGCCTGGCAGTAACTTGCAACACTTTCAATTGCTTTCATACCTACATAAGCAAGACAGATTGCAAGAAGAAACTCGTATGTGATTGCTGCACCTCTGCCTGTTATTTCACGGACAATAAGAGGTAAAACAATTTCACTTACTGCTGCCACAATGGCACAAAGCAGAACACACAGTTCGGTTTTGAAATGTTTTTTCAGATACGGAAAAAATCTTTTGATAAGAGCAAAATTCTGTATGAGCGTTCTTTCCTTTTTTTCTTTTTCCACGGAATATCCCCTCCTTTTCGGAAAAATTCAACTTTTTCAGTTTATTTTTTCAAGAAGCTTCTTTGCCTGATTTTTTACGTTTTCGGGACAGGGACTGCCGAGGGGTGTTCTCATTGAAACGCATCTTTCAAGTGAAATTGCGTCATATACTCCCTCATCAAATAAATCACAGATGTTTTTATAATCTTCAATGGGAAGAACATCAAGTGTTGTTCCTTTTTCAATGCAGAGAGCAACAAGTTCGCCTGTAGCTTTGTATGCATCACGGAAAGGAAGTCCTTTTGAAACAAGGAAGTCAGCACAGTCAGTAGCATTGATAAAACCGCCGAGTGCTGCTTTCTTCATATTGTGAGGCAGAACAGTCATTGTTTCAATCATAGGAATAAATGCTGTAAGACAAAGTTTTACTGTATCAACTGCATCGAAGATTGCATCTTTATCTTCCTGCATATCCTTGTTGTATGCAAGGGGAAGACCTTTCATAAATGCAAGAAGTGTCATAAGGTCACCGTAAACTCTACCCGCTTTACCGCGTACAAGTTCTGCAATATCGGGATTTTTCTTCTGAGGCATAATGCTTGAACCTGTTGAAAAAGCATCGTCAAGTTCAATAAATTTGAATTCCCATGAACACCACATAATAATTTCTTCACTGAAACGTGAAAGGTGCATCATAAGAATTGAAATTGCACTTGCAAGTTCAATACAGAAGTCTCTGTCTGAAACACCGTCAAGTGAGTTCTGTGTAGCACCTGCAAAGCCGAGAAGCTCTGCTGTTCTTTCACGGTTGAGAGGATAAGTTGTACCTGCCAATGCACCACTACCCAGAGGACAGTAGTCCATTCTCTTGTAAGCATCTTCAAGTCTGCCGATATCACGAAGGAACATTTCTCCGTATGCAAGAAGATGATGACCGAAAGTTATCGGCTGTGCTCTCTGCAGATGAGTATAACCGGGCATTACAACCTCAGAATATTTTTCTGCCTGTAAAGCAATAACTTTTTCAAGTTCTTTTACCTGAGAAATAAGTGCAGTGCATTCTTTTTTAAGATAAAGCCTTATATCAAGTGCAACCTGGTCATTACGGCTTCTTGCTGTGTGAAGTCTTTTACCTGCCTGACCGATTCTTCTTGTAAGCTCACCTTCAATAAATGTATGTATATCTTCTGCATCAGGGTCAATAGGAAGTGTACCGTCAATGATTTCTTCCTTGATTTTCTTGAGTTCAGAAACAATTGATTCCTTGTCCTCAACTGAAATTATACCCTGTTCTGAAAGCATTGTTGCGTGTGCAATACTTCCGTCGATATCTTCCTTGAACATTCTTGAGTCAAAGGATATTGATGAGTTAAAGTCGTTAGTTTTTTTATCCGCTTCTTTTGAAAAGCGTCCTGCCCAGAGTTTCATACTTTTTTCCTCCAAAAAATTAAAGGGTGAAAATTACTTCACCCTTAATTTTATAAGTTTTCATTATAATTGTCAAGCAATTGACAGCTATAATATATTATAATTATTATTTATTTGCTTCTCTTTCCTGATCAAGGATAGCCTTAACTTTGATGGGAAGACCGAAGAGGTTGATAAATCCTGCTGAATCATTCTGGTCGTAAACTTCGTCTTCATCAAATGTTGCGAAAGCTTCACTGTAAAGTGAGTAGGGAGAAGTTGTACCTGCATTGATGATGTTACCTTTGTAGAGCTTGAGTTTTACATCACCTGTAACAGTTTCCTGTGTTTTATCAACGAATGCTGTAATTGCTTCGCGAAGAGGTGTGAACCATTTACCGAAGTAAACAAGATCAGCAAACTGCTGAGCAATAAGTGCTTTATAGTGCTGTGTATCTCTGTCAAGGCAAAGTGTTTCGAGAACCTGGTGTGCTCTGAAGAGGATTGTACCACCGGGAGTTTCATAAACACCTCTTGATTTCATACCAACAAGACGGTTTTCAACCATATCTATGAGACCGATACCGTTTCTGCCACCGATTTCGTTAAGTTTGCAAACAAGATCAACGGGTTCCATTTTTTCTCCGTTAAGTGCAACTGCTTCACCTTTTTCAAATGTAAGTGTAACATATTCAGCTTTATCAGGAGCCTGTTCGGGAGAAACGCCGAGTTCAAGAAAACCGGGTTTGTCATACTGAGGTTCGTTTGCGGGGTCTTCAAGGTCAAGACCTTCGTGTGAAAGGTGCCAGAGGTTCTTATCCTTTGAATAGTTTGTTTCTCTGTTGATTTTAAGGGGAATACCCATTTTTTCTGCATATTCGATTTCATCATCACGTGATTTGAATTCCCATGTTCTCCAGGGAGCGATGATTTCCATTTCAGGAGCAAATGCTTTGATTGCAAGTTCAAAACGAACCTGATCATTACCTTTACCTGTGCAACCATGGCAGATAGCGTCAGCACCTTCTGCTTTTGCAATTTCTACGATTCTCTTTGCAATGATGGGACGTGCAAATGCTGTACCAAGAAGATATTCACCCTCGTAGATTGCACCTGCTTTGATTGTGGGATAGATGTAATCTTCAACAAAAACTTTTTTAAGGTCTTCAATGTAAAGTTTTGAAGCACCTGTTTTTATTGCTTTTTCTTCAAGTCCGTCAAGTTCTGTACCCTGACCTACGTCACCTGATACTGCAACAACTTCACAGTTGTTGTAGTTTTCTTTAAGCCACGGAATAATAATTGATGTGTCAAGGCCGCCTGAATAAGCAAGAACAACTTTTTTAATTTCTTTTTTCATTCTGAATTACCTCCGAATTTATATTTTTTTCCATTTATTTCACTTGATATACATTATTATACACTTTTTATGCATAAAATCAAGAGAAAATTCATAAATATACAAAATTTATACATATTTGACATTTACTTAAAAAAATAATAAAATAATTGTACACTATTACAACAATTTTTTCAAGGGGGAAAGGGCGATGAATAAAGATAAAAATTTAAGACCTGTGCTTTTCTGGGCTCTCATCGGCATTATCTTCGTCAGTTTGCTGCTTTTCCTCATATCTGTTTTTACTGACAGAGTCACTCCTCCCGTATCTATAAACAATAATCCTGATATCTCAAAGACAGAATATTGGGATGATGTTCACGGTACCGTTGCAAAAGATATTATATATGAGGAAGACCAGAGCATATATACAAGCTCGTTCCTTGGTGAATATAAAAACTTTGCAATAAATCCGAAAGTTGCAAAAATGAGCAAAAACGGTTGGAATCTGATTCTGCTTAACAAAAACAACATTCTTCCTGACAATTATCATCTGAATCTTACGGAAATTGCAGGTAGCAGTATAAAAATGGATGCTGATGCTGCTGATTTCTATAATAAAATGTATATTGATGCAGCAAAAGAAGGTATTATCCTCACTCCTTTTTCAGGATACAGAACAATTTCTTTTCAGAGAAAGCTTTTTGAAAATAAAATTGAGGATATTATAAATGAAACAGGAAAAGAAGAAAAAGAAGCTGTTAATGAAGCTGTGACTTCAGTTAATATTCCTGCTTCAAGTGAACATAATGCGGGACTTTCCGTTGATATTATAAGCCGTGACGCTGATTTTGCAGATACGGAAGAATATAAATGGCTCCTTTCAAATGCCCACAAATACGGCTTTATTCTCCGTTATCCGGAAAAGAAGATAAAAGTTACCGGTGTTGAGTTCAAGCCTTATCATTGGCGTTTTGTTGGCGTAAATGCGGCTAAAGAAATGAAGAAAACAGGACAGTGTCTTGAAGAATATTTAAAATAAGTTTCAGAGGGATTATCTATGCAATATTTTGCAAAACATTATGATGTTGCAGTTATCGGAGCAGGCCATGCAGGTGTTGAAGCAGGGCTTGCTTCTGCGCGTCTTGGTTGTCAGACCTGCGTTTTTACAATAAATCTTGACTGGGTGGGGAATCTCCCCTGTAATCCGTCAATCGGCGGCACATCAAAAGGTCACCTTGTACGTGAGATTGACGCTTTGGGCGGAGAAATGGGCATTGCAGCCGATTTACACACACTCCAGAACAGAATGCTTAATGTAGGTAAAGGACCTGCTGTACACAGTCTCAGAGCCCAGATTGACAGACGTCTTTACTCACAATATATGAAACACACTCTTGAAAAACAGGAGAATCTTGAACTCAGACAGTGTGAAATTGTTGATTTGAAGAAAAATGATGACGGACTGTGGGAAATGACAACAAACCTTGAGGCAATCTACACTGCAGAGTGCGTTATTCTTGCAACAGGTACTTTCCTCGGCGGTAAAATTTACGTAGGTGACGTTTCTTTTTCAAGCGGTCCTGATGGTATGTTCCCTGCAAATAAACTTTCAGAAGCACTTGTACGCCTGGGAGTGGAAACAAGAAGATTCAAGACAGGTACTCCGTCCCGTGTAAACAGAAGAAGTGTTAACACTGAAATTCTTGAAATTCAGACAGGTGACGAAGAAACTACACCTTTCTCATTTAATTATAATTCTAAAATAGAAAATACAGAACCATGTTACGTAACTTATACTAACGAGGAAACAAAAAAGATTATTCTTGATAATTTACATCGCTCTCCCCTTTACGGCGGAAAGATTGACGGTGTAGGACCAAGATATTGTCCCAGTATTGAGGATAAGATTGTAAGATTTGCAGAAAAAGAAAGACATCAGATTTTTATTGAGCCTTGCGGTAGCAGTGAAAACACTGAGGAAATGTATTTACAGGGTCTTTCTTCTTCATTACCTGAAGATGTTCAGCTTGCATTTATAAGAACTATTCCCGGACTTGAAAACGCTCAGGTTATGAGAACTGCTTATGCAATTGAATATGACTGTGTTGATCCTCTCACTCTTAAAGCAAGTCTTGAATTCGAAAACTTTGAAGGTCTTTACGGTGCAGGACAATTCAACGGCTCAAGCGGTTATGAAGAAGCAGCAGCACAGGGACTTGTGGCAGGTATAAATGCTGCAAGAAAGGTTCAGGGTAAAGACGAATTCATTCTTGACAGAGCAAGTTCTTATATCGGCACCCTTATTGATGACCTTGTAACAAAAGGTTGCTCGGACCCTTACAGAATGATGACTTCCCGTTCAGAATACAGACTTATTTTAAGACAGGACAATGCGGATTTACGTCTTACCGAAAAAGGATACGAAATCGGACTTATAAGTGAAGAAAGATACAATAATTTCTTACACAAAAAAGAACTTATAAAAGAAGAAGACAGCCGTGTTAAAAAGGTTGTTATTTCACCATCTGAGAAACTTAATGAGGTACTTGTTTCACGTGGAACAGCGCCTATCAAAACAGGTGTACGCCTTTCTGAACTTATAAAAAGACCTCAGCTTGATTATAAAGTTCTTACTGAATTTGATACTGAAAGACCTGATTTACCCAAGGAAATCTTTGAACAGGTAGAAATAGAAATCAAATACGAGGGATATATAAAACGTCAGAAAGCACAGATTGACGAAATGCGTCGTCTTGAAAAGAAAAAGATAGATTTTATCAAGGACTACAAGGAAATTGTAGGTCTCCGTCTTGAAGCACAGGAAAAGCTTAACAAAGTAAAACCTGCTAATATCGGACAGGCATCAAGAATTTCAGGTGTCAGCCCTGCTGATATTTCAGTTCTTCTCATTTACTTATCCTCTATCGGAAAGGAAAACAGACAATGATGATTTCAAAAGAATTATTTGTTAATTCTCTTAAACCTTTCAATATAACTCTTTCAGATGAAAAAATTGAGATGTTTGACAAATATGCGTCACTTCTTGTTGAATGGAATGCTAAGTTCAATCTTACTGCCATCAAAGACCCTGACGGAATTGTGGTAAAGCATTTTGTTGACAGTCTTGCAGTTCTTTCTGAAAACAAACTTGAAGGTTCACTTATAGACGTAGGCACAGGTGCAGGTTTTCCCGGTCTTCCTCTTCTTATAGCAAGTGATAACCTTGATGTTACATTTCTTGACAGTACAGGAAAGAAAATCAAGTTTATTGAAACTGTTCTTGACGAACTTGGTCTTTTTGCAGATACATTTAATGCAAGAGCTGAAGAAGCTGCTAAAAATGATTATCTCCGTGAAAACTTTGATTTTGCAACTGCAAGAGCCGTTTCTAATTTACGTGATTTATCTGAATATTGCTTACCCTTTGTAAAAGTGGGCGGTAAATTTATTTCTATGAAAAGCGCTAAAACAGATGAAGAAATCAGAGATGCAAAAGAGGCGATAAAGGTTCTCGGCGGTGAAATTGAGAAAATCAACTCTTTTGAACTTGCAGATTGCGGAGAAAGAACTCTTGTTTACATTAAAAAAGTTCGTCCTACTCCGACAAAATATCCGAGAAATTACTCACAGATTGTGAAGAATCCTATTGTTTCACGTGAAACAAAGTAAAAACTTAAAGATTTTTGTCGCAATTTTCTGCTGGACAATCCTACCCCTGAAGGTGTATTCTTGACTTACAACAGCAAGGCAAGAAACATTTTCGGGGGATTTTTAATGCAATATGAAAACGCAGGTCACATTGTTTTAATCAGATGCAATAAAATAATCTCTTCGGACAAAAGAAAAACAGATGATAAAATAAGCAGACTTTCAAATAACATCAGGAAAAACGGTATCATACAACCTCTTACGGTCAGACCTCTTGATTACGGAATGTATGAAATAATAAGCGGAGAAAGAAGGTTTACTGCATCCAAACTTGCAGGACTTTCTTCTGTTCCGTGTATCATTATCGACACTGATGAAAAAACATCTGCTGCACTTAATTTCATTGAAAATTCATTCAGAAAAAACTATAGTCTTTTTGATGAGGCAGATGCAATTAAATCACTTATTTTAGATTATAAATATGATATTGACGAGATTTCAGATATGTTTTCATGCGATATTTTTGAAATAATAGACAAACTTAAAATTCTTCATTTTTCACGTGAAAACAGGATAAAAGCAGAAAATTCTAACCTTTCATTCAGACAGTGTAAAGCCTTGTTAAAGCTTGAAAATACTGAGTTTTTTGATAAAACTCTGGATGAAATTATATCTCTACATTTCAATGATTTTCAGACAGAAGAATATATCAGCAAAATACTTAAAAATAAGAGAAATACAGTCATTTTCAAAGATATACGTATTTTCACAAATACCGTTACAAATGCAGTAGAAAAAATGAAAAATGCCGGTATAAATGTGATTTCAGATAAATCTGAAAACGATGAAAAAATTGAATACAGAATAGTGATAATGAAGAACAATAAAATTGCTGTAAAGTCACGTTAATACGTGGTTTTATATACCAGGGCGCAAGCCCACCCATATCTTTCTCTTTCACACCCCACATCCACAAACAGCGAGGGAGCAGTCTTAAACGGCTGCTCTCTTGCTGTTTTGTTTCACGTGAAACATTACACGTAAAATTTTTCTCTTTTCATATATAAATAATAGCATTAAATTTCTTGCAATTTTATTATATCTATGATATAATAAGTTAATTATTATGGAGAAGGTTGCCGTTCTTACAGATAGGAGAACTTCAGATATGGGAAAAACTATTGCAATAGTTAATCAAAAAGGCGGTGTAGGTAAGACTACAACAGCCGTAAACCTTGTTGCTGCATTAGGCAGTAAAGGATATAAAACACTCCTTGTTGACATAGACCCTCAGGGTAATACAACAAGCGGACTCGGTGTAAATAAAAGAAATGTTTCAAAATCTTCTTATGATTTGCTTACAGGCAATGCTCGTGCTCAGGAAGTTATTATTAAAACCGAATTTAAAAATGTCAGCATCATCCCTTCAAGTATCAACCTCGCAGGTGCTGAAATAGAACTTGTGGATGTTAAAAACAGAGAATCAAAATTAAAAAATGCTTTATCTCTTGTAAAAAATGATTTTGATTTTATTTTTCTTGATTGTCCCCCTTCACTCGGTCTTATAACTCTTAATGCACTTTGCTGTACAGATACTTTCTTTGTGCCCATACAGTGCGAATATTACGCCCTGGAAGGCCTTTCACAGCTTATGTCGACAGTAAGACAGGTTAAGAAGTTATACAACGAATACATCAACTTAGAGGGCATTTTACTTACTATGTACGACGGAAGACTTAATCTTACTCAGCAGGTAGTTGAAGAAGTTAAAAAATTCTTTCCTAAAAAAGTTTATTCAACTTTTATTCCCCGTAACGTAAGACTTTCAGAAGCTCCAAGTTTCGGACAACCTGTTATTTATTATGATAAGTCTTCAAGAGGTTCAGAAGCATATATGAACCTTGCAGATGAATTTTTAAAAATAAACCACAAATAAGGAAGTGAATATATGGCATCTAAAAAAGGACTCGGCAGAGGAATCGAATCTCTTTTTACTGAAAATTCTTTAGAAGAAATAAACAGTTCATCTACAGAAAAAATAAAACTGGTTGATATCGTACCTAATAAAGAACAACCAAGAAAGAGATTTAATGAATCCGCACTCTCAGAACTTGCTGACAGTATTTCACAACACGGTGTCATTCAGCCATTGCTTGTACGTCCCCTTTCAGGCGGAACTTATCAGTTGGTTGCCGGTGAAAGAAGATGGCGTGCTTCAAGAATGGCAGGACTTAAAGAAGTTCCTGTTGTTATCAAGGATTTATCCGACGAAGAAGCATCAGTAATTGCAATGATCGAAAATCTTCAGCGTGAAGACCTTAATGCAATTGAAGAAGCAGACGGAATCAAATACCTGATGACAAAATACGGTCTTACTCAGGAAGAAGTAAGTGAAAGAGTCGGTAAATCACGTTCTGCAGTTGCAAATTCACTCAGACTCTTAAAGCTTCCCGAAAGTGTTTCTGAATATGTAAGAGACGGTATTATTTCAGCAGGTCACGCAAAAGCACTTCTTCCTCTTGAGGATGAAGAAAAAATGATAAGTCTTTGCAACACTATAATAAAAGATAATCTTTCAGTAAGAGAAGTTGAGAAAATCGTTAAATCAATGCTTACTGAAAAGAAACAGAAAAAGAAAAAAGCAAAAGACAAATTTTTTGATGAAGTTGAACTTTCTCTCAACGAAACTTTAAAGAGAAGTATTAAAATAAATTCAAATTCAAAAAATAAAGGCACAATCACAATCGAATTTTTCGATAAAGAAGACCTTTTGAACTTTATAAAATATTTTGACTAAAAATAAATAATTGGAGACGATATTATGTTAGACATTAAAGTAATCAGAGAAAATCCTGAAAAAGTAAAAGCAGCAATGAAATCAAGAAATAAGGATATGGATGCCCTTATAGATGAAGTTCTCGCAATTGACGTTGAACGCAGAACTCTTATGACAAAAACAGATGCTTTCAAACAGGAACAGAACGAAGCAAGTAAAAAAATTCCGCAGATTAAAAAAGAAGGCGGAGATATCTCTGAAATTATGAAGAGAATGAACGAAATCAAAGAAAGTATTAAAGCAAATGATGCCGTTCTTTCAGAGCTTGAAGAAAAACAGAAAAAAATAATGTATGAGTTCCCCAACATTCCCAGTGAAACAACACCTATCGGTAAAGATGATTCTGAAAATGTTGAAGTCAGAAAATGGGGTGAACCCAGACAGTTTGATTTTGAAGCAAAGGCTCATTGGGATATCGGTGCAAACCTTGGTATTCTTGACCCTGAAACAGCTGCAAAAGTTACAGGCACAAGATTCCATTTCTACAAAGGTCTCGGCGCAAGACTTGAAAGAGCAATTATCAACTTCTTCCTTAACACTCACATTGAAAACGGTTACACAGAGGTTATGCCTCCTTATCTTGTAAACCGTGCTTCAATGACAGGTACAGGTCAGCTTCCTAAATTTGAAGAAGATGCTTTCAAAACAACAAACGACTATTTCCTTATTCCCACAGCGGAAGTTCCCGTTACAAATATGCACCGTGAAGAAATTCTTGACGGCTCAAAGCTTCCCATCAGCTATTGTGCATACTCTGCATGCTTCAGAGCAGAAGCAGGTTCAGCAGGCAGAGACACAAGAGGTCTTATCAGACAGCATCAGTTCAATAAAGTTGAACTTGTTAAATTTGCAGATCCTGAAACTTCATACGAAGAGCTTGAAAAGCTTACAAACGATGCAGAAAGAGTTCTCCAGCTTCTCGGTCTTCCTTACAGAGTTGTTGCTCTTTCATCAGGTGATATCGGTTTCTCATCTGCAAAAACTTATGATATCGAAGTATGGATGCCTTCATACGGCAGATATGTAGAAATTTCTTCATGTTCAAACTTTGAAGATTTCCAGGCAAGACGTGCATCAATCAGATTCAAGAAAGATGCAAAAGCAAAAGCACAGCTTGTTCACACACTTAACGGTTCAGGTGTTGCTATCGGCAGAACAACTGCTGCAATCCTTGAAAACTTCCAGAACGAAGACGGTTCAGTTACAATTCCTGAAGTTCTCGTTCCTTATATGGGTACAGATATCATTAAATAATTTGAAAAGTTTTCCACAATTTTTTAAATTTTCCACACAGAGTTTTTAAAGTTTTACTTTTCAACATTTTGAACCAGAAAAACTTTAAAAAGTATTAAAATAATTTTCAAGCAAAAAAATAACAGAATATTTCAGTAGAATAAGGGAATAATAAAGTTTTACACATTTTCAACACCCCCTACTACTAATACTGAAATAATTATATTATTTATTTTCTTTTTCACGGAGGTTTTTTCAGATGAGAGTAATTTGCGATACTCAGAAATTATCTGAAGTATGTCAGGTAATTCAGAAAGTTGTTTCAACTAAATCCACTATCCCTGCAATTGAAGGAATTTTACTCAAAGCTCTGGGCAATGAGCTTATTCTCAGTGCCTATGACCTTGAAGTAGGTATCAACACTTCTATCAATGCAAAAATTGAAGAACCGGGCAGTATTGTTCTCAATGCAAAAACTCTTTGTGATATTCTCCGTCATCTTCCCGGTGAAACAGTTTCAATTTATTCAGAAGATGACAGACTTAAATACAAAATCAAAAGTGGTGAATCTGAATTCTCACTTATGGGTATTTCTGCAACAGATTTCCCTGAAATTCCTAATGTTGATTCAGGCTTCCCCATTGTTGTTGAAAGCAAAATTCTCAAGGATATGGTAAGCCAGACTATTTTTGCTGTTGCAACAAACGATTCTAAAGTTATACATACAGGTATTAAATTCGAAATCTCTGAAAAGAAAATCAAACTTGTAGCTCTTGACGGCTTCAGACTTGCTATCAGAACAGAAAATATAGATTATTCAGGTAACGATGTTTCATTTGTTGTTCCTGCAAAATCAATTGATGAAGTTGTAAAAACAGCAACATCTGCTGATGGTGTTATTGCAATCAACGTAGGAAAGAGACACATCAGCTTTGAAGTTGAAAATTATACAATCGTTTCAAGACTTCTTGAAGGTGAATTCCTTAACTACACAACTGCAATTCCCCTTTCAGGTACAACAGTAGCACGAGTTGATACAAAAACTTTCATCCAGAGTATTGAAAGAACATCACTTATTATTACTGATAAATTCAAGAGTCCGTTGAGATGTATTTTTGACACAGATTCAATCAAAATTTCATCTGTTACATCTGTAGGTACTGCAAACGATAAGATTCCTGCAAAAATTGACGGTGGAAGAGTAGAAATCGGTTTCAATAACAGATATATTTTCGATGCTCTTAAAAACTGTAACGTTGACGAAGTAAGAATTGAACTTAATGGTCCTACATCACCCATAGTTATTCTTCCTCCCGAAAACGATAATTTCCTTTATCTTGTATTACCTATGAGGTTGAAAGCATAATGAAAATAAAAGTTCGCATTAAAGAAAAAGAAACTAAAAAGATAGAAATATCTACAGAATTTATCAGACTCGATTCTTTTCTGAAAATGTGTGATGCCGTACAGAGTGGTGGTCATGCAAAGATAGTGATTCAGGAAGGTGAAGTCAAAGTCAACGGTGAAGTTTGCACACAGCGTGGTAAGAAATTACGTGACGGAGACAAGGCTGAGTTTGAAAGAAAAATTTACGAGATTGTACAGAAATGAAAATTACAAAATTTGAGGCAAAAAGTTTTCGTAATTTAAAAGATGTTGAATTTGTTCCTGATGAAGGAATAAATGTGATATATGGTGAAAACGGACAGGGAAAAACGAACATAATTGAAGCAATATGGTTGTTTACAGGCTTCAAAAGTTTCCGCACAAGAAAAAATTCGGAAATGATTCCTTACGACGAAGAAAAATATGAAATTTCAATGGATTATTTTTCTGAAAACCGTGAACAGAATATAAAACTTTCAAGTGATATCTCAAAACAGGAAACATATAAAAACGGCGTTAAGATGGTATCACCCAGAAGTATTATAGGAGAATTTTTCTCAGTAGTTTTTTCACCTTCACATCTTAATTTAATAAAAGGCGGACCTGATGAAAAAAGAAGATTTCTTGACATTGCGATAAGTCAGTTAAAACCTTCTTATGCAAGAATGCTGTCAGATTACGTAAGAAGTATAAAGCAGAGAAATGCTTTACTTAAAAATTTCGGTGAAACTTCTTATGAATATGATATGCTGGATTGTTGGGATGAAACTATTTCAAACCTTGGTGGAAAAATTACTGCTGAGAGACTGAAATATGTTGACTCTTTAACTGAATCTGCAATAGAAATTTATGACGGTATTTCAAACGGAAGAGAAATTTTATCCGTAAAGTATAATCAGGTAGGCAGAGATGATAAGTTTGAAGAAAAAGAAATTATTTCATCTCTTTATGATGCTCTTAAAAAATCAAGAGAAACAGATATAAAAAATAAATTTACATCTAAAGGTCCTCACAGGGATGATTTTGAAGTAATTTTAAATTCAAAAAATATAAAAAATTTCGGCTCACAAGGTCAGCAGCGTTCTGCTGCATTGTCGCTGAAATTAGCAGAAGCGTCACTCATAAAAAAAATAAATGATGAGCAACCTGTTGCACTTCTTGATGATGTTATGAGTGAACTTGATACAGGCAGACAGGATTATATTCTGAACAAGCTTAAAGATTGGCAGGTATTCATTTCTTGTTGTGAACCAACTCAGGTTCTGAGAATGCAAAGCGGTAAAAGTTTTCGTGTTGAAAACGGTAAAATAATTTTTTAAGGTGATAAAATGTACCTTCATTTAGGTCAGGAAACAGTTGTAATGCAGGATGATATTATAGGAATTTTTGACCTTGATAATACTACTGTTTCAAAAGTTACAAGAGATTATCTTTCAAAAGCAGAAAAAAGAAAACAGGTAGTAAACGTAAGTTTTGAACTTCCTAAAACTTTTGTACTGACTAATAACAAAAAAGACGGTAATAAAATTTATATATCGCAAATTTCCTCATCAACGCTCCTTAAAAGAGCTGACAATATATATGAAAATAACAAATAAAACCGAAAATTTTCTCGGTTATGGAGGGTATAACATTGGATAATTTTGAAAACATCGAAAAAGAAAATCAGGAAGAAATAAAAGAAGAAAAACTGATTAAATTTGACGATGAAGAAGAAATGGATACGGCAGTTTCCGATGAATACGGTGCGGACCAGATTCAGGTTCTTGAAGGACTTGAAGCTGTAAGAAAACGCCCCGGTATGTACATCGGTTCAACAGGACCAAAGGGTCTTCATCATCTTGTCTATGAAATAGTGGATAACTCTGTTGACGAAACTCTTGCAGGATTCTGTACTCACATTGAGGTTGAGATTCATCCCGACAATGTTATATCTGTACGAGATAACGGTCGTGGTATTCCTGTTGAAATCAATGAAAAAACAGGTCTTCCTTCTGTGACAGTTGTTCTTACCGTTCTTCACGCAGGTGGTAAATTCGGCGGAAGCGGTTACAAAGTTTCAGGCGGTCTTCACGGCGTTGGTTCTTCGGTTGTTAATGCACTTTCAGAGTGGCTTGAAGTTGAAGTTTCACGTGACGGACATATTCACCGTCAGAGATTCTCAAGAGGTAACATTGAAACAGAACTTGAAATCGTGGGTGATACAAACGAAACAGGTACACTTGTAAAATTCAAGGCTGACCCTGAAGTTTTCACAGAAACAACAGAATATGAATTTGAAACTTTACAGAGAAGACTCCGTGAAACTGCTTTCCTCAATGCAGGTCTTAAGCTTACATTGACAGACAGTCGTGACCCTGAAAATATTGTTGAAGAAGTTTATTGCTACGAAGGTGGTATCGGTAGTTTTGTTGAATATATCAACGAATCAAGAGGACTTACTCCCCTTCACGAAAATGCAATTCATTTTTCATCAGTAAGCGGTGACAGAAGTGCAGAAGTGGCACTTATGTACAACGACGGTTACAACGAAACTATTCTTTCCTTCGCAAACAACGTTCGTACTATTGACGGCGGTACTCACGAAACAGGTTTTAAAACTGCTTTGACCCGTGTTTTCAATGACTACGGTAAAAAATATAATATACTTAAAGACGGTGACAAGAAACTTTCAGGTGATGACGTAAGAGAAGGTCTTACTGCAGTTATCAGTGTTAAGCTTACAGAAGCTGAATTTGAAGGTCAGACAAAAGGTAAGCTTGGTAACACAGATATCACTCCTCTTGTTTCACAGACAGTTTACGAAAAACTTACAACATACTTTGAAGAAAATCCCGCAGTTATAAAGGCAATTTTCAACAAAGCACTTGAAGCAGCAAGAGCAAGAGAAGCAGCAAGAAAAGCAAGAGATTTAGCAAGAAGAAAATCTGCTCTTGAATCAAACTCACTTCCCGGTAAA